>CAZDJP010000076.1:0-1572 GCA_964505865.1 uncultured Candidatus Saccharibacteria bacterium | reverse complement strand
TCATCCGGTTGCTACAATAGCGCCATGGATAAGACGACGCTTTGGTTCATCATCGGGTTCGTCGCGCTCGTTGCGGTGGTCGTGATCGTCGCGGGCGTGACGTCCGGCGGCTTCGGCGGGACGAACGCCACGACAACGCCGGCGGGCTTCGTCGCGACGGTCGCGGCGCCGGTCAGCGCGGCCGATCATGTGCGCGGCGACGCGACCGCGGCCGCGTCGCTCATTGAATACGGCGACTACGAATGTCCGGCGTGCGACGAGTACGAATCAATGGTAGCGCAGGTGCTCCAGAACTACGGCAGCCGGATCAAGTTCGTCTTCAGGAACTTCCCGCTCTATTCCATTCACCCGCTGGCCGGCATCGCGGCGCAGGCGGCCGAGGCGGCGGGCCTGCAGGGAAAGTTCTGGGAGATGCATGACGCCCTTTACGCGAGCGCGAACTGGAGCCAGTGGACGGCGGATACGCCCGCGAACGTCGTGAACGACTATTTCAACAAATATGCGCAGTCGCTCGGCCTCAATGTGGCGAAGTTCGATGCCGATATCACCTCGAGCGCGGTGGCGAGCAAAATTTCCGCCGACGTTGCGAGCGGCGACGCCGCCTCGGTTGACCATACGCCGACCTTCTTCGTCAACCTTGCGCAGATCCCGAACCCGGCGAGCTACGCCGATTTCCAATCGGCGTTGGATGCCGCGCTCGCGTCGTCCACCGCCGGAGCGCCCGCGCCCGCTGCGCCCGCTGCGCCCACTGCGCCGTCCGCCTCCGCGCCAGGACCAGCGCCATCCACAACGGCTCCGTGAGAGCCCCACTCGGCATTTGCTATAATTGAATACGGGAGGAAAGGTCGAAATTTCACGGAATTTTAATTGTTACTATGCTAGTTCAAACATGGACGAATGTGGTGGCTGCCTCGCTCCAGAACGTCTGGTACCAGTTCGCTGGTTTTATCCCGAACCTGGTGGGAGCGATCATCGTCCTTATCGTCGGCCTCATTGTCGCGGCGGGCCTCGGAACGCTCGTCGAAAAGATCTTTGAGGCCTTGCGGCTGGACCAGTTCCTTGAAAAGCTGGGACTGAAACCCTACTTCGACCGGGCCGGAATGCGCCTCCGGGGCGCGTACTTCTTGGGTCGGCTGGTCTACTGGTTCATTGCGATCGCGTTCCTGCTTGCGGCATCGGACACGCTGCAGCTTTACGCGCTGTCCGACTTCCTGAACTCGGTGCTCGGCTACCTGCCGAACGTCGTTGCGGCGGTCCTCATCATGCTCGCCGCGGTCGTGCTCGCGAACTTCATCCGCCGCATCGTGACGGCCTCCGTCATGAGCGCGAAGCTGCACGCGGCGCACTTCCTGGGAACGCTTACCTGGTGGTCGATCGTCGTCTTCGGATTTCTCGCGGCGCTCGCACAACTGCAGGTGGCGGTCGCGATCATCCAGACCCTCGTTACGGGCTTCATTGCGATGCTCGCCTTGGCCGGCGGCTTGGCCTTCGGCTTGGGCGGCCGCGAGTATGCGGCGCATCTCGTGGAGCGGTTGAAGGAAAGGACAGAATCCAGATAGAGAAGCAAAAAGC
>CAZDJP010000075.1:0-1667 GCA_964505865.1 uncultured Candidatus Saccharibacteria bacterium | reverse complement strand
GTGGAGACGGAGGGAGTCGGACCCTCGTGCAATGGTGCTGCCGCCGGGCCGTCTACGGGCGTAGCTTAACGGATGTTAGGCGGATTGATCCGTATTCTCGCCGGCGCCGTTAGGATCGTCGCGGCGCGGCCAGTTCCCTTGTATAAGACCGGCGTTACCCCAAGGAACCCGAGGCAGCCGATCCCGAATTAGGCAAAAGCGAAACTCGGAGCTGCAACTTTTTCGTTGGCAGTTTTATTCTTGCAGCGGTTACGGCGCTGCCCACGACCCGCAAGCCCGGAGCATACCATTGTCAAATCCGGTGCGTCCCCGATGCACGCCACGCACAGTATAACCGCACGCAAGCGAAAAGGGAAGCGGCGGGCAGGAAAAGCGGAATGATCGCTCCTCCTATCCTGCCTCCGCCGGATCTACTTCCACCACCCGCTGCACCTCCGTCCGCCGGAGGAGCTCTTGTTGCATCCACTCCGCGAGATTGCGGTCCATGGCGGGAAGGATGCCTTCGGACTCGTTCCCGCCGCCTTTCTCATCCTCGCGCCCGGCGGTGAGGATGACGAGCTTAGAGAGTCCCATCATGCGGTAGTACAAGCTCCGCTCGATGTCCACGTCCTGGATCTGGCGGTACGGGATGGCGATCTCCTCCTTCGCGAGGATGCCGCGGCTGATCCTCAGGGAGTCCTCGCCGATGAGGAACTTGTAATTGACGTACGTGAGCCATGAGAAGAAATAGGTCAGGCCGAAGACAACGAGGAACGCGGCGAGCGTCCACCATGCTATTTCGCTCGCGTAAGGGGCGAACCGCGGGCCGAGCAGTTTCACGACGGCGGGGTCGCCCTGCGCGGCGAAGGCGCCCATCGCGAGCAAGAGCAAGATGATGGATGGATGGATGCGCTGGAGCACGAATATCCAAAGCGTTTTCCGGCCGAGCGTGTGGAACCTGCCGTCCACGATCTCCGGATGGTCGGCGGGCTTTTTGGGCGCGTCCGGCGGCGACGCCGCGGCCGGCACGGTTGCGGGCGGCACTGCTGGCGTTCCGGTATCCATAGTACGAGTATAACAAACTTTACTTTGACGCCCGCCGGATTTCCGCGCTACAATGGCAGGGAAGCAAACATTGAAACGCGCATGCAGCAGGCGGCAGCGCCTCTCCCCACTCTCATCCTGAAACCCCGCATCAACAGCCAAATCACCGTTCCCGAGCTCCGCGTCATTGACGGCGCGGGGAAGAACCTCGGCGTCCTTCCGCGCGAGAAGGCGCTCGCCATGGCGCGGCCCGATGAAGGGCTGGATCTCATTGAGATCTCGCCGAACGCGAAGCCGCCGGTCGCGCGGCTCATGAGCTACGACAAGTTCCGCTACGAGGAGGAAAAGCGGCTCAAAAAAGAGCGGCTTGCGCAGAAGGGCGGCGAGATGAAGCGCGTGCAGATCAGCGCCCGCGCCGCCCGGAACGACCTCCTGATAAAAATGAGGCAGCTCCAAAAATTTTTGGCCGAGGGGTACCAGGTGGAGATCCATCTCCGCCTGCGCGGCCGCGAGAAGGGCAACAAAGAATGGGCTCATCTCAAGCTGGACGAGTTCCTGAAGATGATCCCGCCCGAGGTGGAATACAAGCGCATTTCTCCGCCCCGCTTCGGCGGGTATGGGTTGAGCATGCAGATAGCGAAAAA
>CAZDJP010000074.1:0-1758 GCA_964505865.1 uncultured Candidatus Saccharibacteria bacterium | reverse complement strand
CCGTCGCGAACACGCCGCCCAAAATGCCCGCATAGCCGCCGATGATGCCGCCCGCCGCGATGGTTTTGAGAGGATTGTTCCTGCTCATATATGTTCCTTTAAACGTTTAAATGCAGCAGCTCAATTTCGAGATGTCCTTCGTGAAGGACAGCGCCGCTATCTTGATCGCCTCGGAGAGCGTCGGGAACATCGGCAGGGAGTTCACCACGTCGTCGATCGTATTCTTGTTCTTCACGAGCGTCATTGCTTCGGCGATGAGCTCCCCGGCGTTCGGCGCAAGGATATGGACGCCCAAGATCTGCCTCGTCTGCGGATGGATGGCCATCTTGATAAGCCCCTCCGTCCGCCGCATGATGATCGCCTTCGGCACGTCCGCGAACGAAACCGTGCGGCAGGCGCAAACGCCCATTTGCTTCATCTGCTCGTCTTCGGTGAGGCCGACGCCGGCGAGCTGGGGGTCGGTGAAAATGGTATAGGGCACGGTGCGGTAGTCGATGGACAGCGCGGCGCCTTTGAGCGCGTTCTCCGCGGCGAGCGTGCCCTCGCGGCCGGCGGTCGTCTCAAGGCGGAGCGGCAGACCGGCGATATCGCCCACCGCGAAGATATGCGGCTGCGATGTCTTGAAATACTGGTCAACGACAATCGCCTTTTTGGCGTCGATGCCCACGCCGGCTTTCTCCAGCCCGAGCCCGTCGGTGTTCGGCGTTTTGCCCGCCGCCAAAAGTATCTCGTCGGCGGAGACCTCCTCCCGCGCCCCGCCGATCTGGTACGCAACGACCTTCCTGCCGCCCTCCTTGCGCGCGCTTTTCACCTCCGCGTCCGTTTTTATGATTATTCCTTCTTTCGCGAGCATCTCGGCGAGCCGGTCGGTCAGTTCTTTTTCCGAGCGCGGGATGATCGAATTGCCGTGCTGCAAGACGGTCGCCTTCGTGCCGAAGCGGGAGAACATCTGCGCGAATTCCAGGCCGACCGGGCCCGCGCCGATGACGGCGAGCTCCTTCGGCTGCTTGTCCATCTTGAGCGCTTCAACGTGCGTCACGAATCCGGTCTCCCCTATCCCCTCGATGGGCGGCACGTTGGCCGTGGAACCGGCGGCGATGACGAACTTCCCGGCGCTCATCGTTTCGCCGTTGACCTCCACCTCGTTTTGGGAAACGAACTTCGCCCTCCCCTCGATCGCGGTGACCCGTCCCAAACCTTCCAGCACCTTCCGGTATTTTTCCTGCCGCAGTTTTTCAACGAGCGAGAGCTCGTCCCGGACTACTTTTTGAAAATCGAACTGCTTCACCTCAAGCTCAATGCCCGGGATGCCGTGATGCCGTGCGCGGTGCAGGGTTTCGCCCGCCCAGAGCAAGGTCTTCGACGGGACGCACCCGACGTTCACGCACGTGCCGCCGAGCGGCAGTCCGGCGTTCACGAGGGCGGTCTTCGCTCCGAGCTCGTTCGCGCGGATCGCCGCCGCGAACGCGCCCGCCCCGCCGCCGATGATGATAAGATCAAATGTCTTCATAGTGCCCGTAACCGCCTCTTGAGCATTCCCGTAAGCGGCGATGGTTTCATTCTATAATAGACGCTGCGAAAATCCCTCCGGCTTTCCACTATATTCGCCTCTTTAAGCTTGGCGAGCGTATGGGAAACCGCGGAGATGGAAATGCCGACGAGCTCCGCTATCTCGCCGACGGAAAGCTCTTTATGGCGGCAGAGGAGGTAGCAGGCCTTCAGGCGCGTAGGGTCGCCGACCATGCTGAACTCATCGGC
>CAZDJP010000073.1:0-1766 GCA_964505865.1 uncultured Candidatus Saccharibacteria bacterium | reverse complement strand
TCACCCGTTCCTCCGGCTCCCGCCACAGCGCATCTCCTCGCTTGCCCCCGAACGCTCCATGGAACTCCGCCATGTTGGAGAGCGGGCCGTTTACGCGGTAGCGCGAGGGCGCATGCGGATCGGTCTGCAGTTGCAAACGCAACGCCTCCTCGCGCGCTGCTCCGCGCTCCGTGACGGCATAGCTTATGAAAAAGCGCTGCTCGGGAGTGAAACCGTCGATTGCCGCGGCGTTGCCGGTGGCGCCGGCCTCGCCGCGCGCCGCCCGTTCCGCGAGCGCGATCCGCAACGCGTCATAGGCGATGCAGAGCCCGCCGAGGTCGGCGGTATTCTCGCCGAGCGTGAGCTTGCCGTTCACATGCGCGCCCGGCAGCGGCTCGTACGCGTCAAATTGCGCGGCGAGCCGGCCGGTTTCCTCATCGAAGCGCGCGCGGTCTTCCGCCGTCCACCATTGCGCGAGATTCCCCTTCGCGTCATATTTGCTCCCTTGGTCGTCAAAGCCGTGCGTAAGCTCATGGCCGATGACGGAACCGATGCCGCCGAAATTGACCGCATCATCCGCCTCCGGGTCGAAGAACGGCGGCTGGAGGATGGCGGCGGGAAAGAGGATCTCGTTCATCGGCGGCTGGTAGCAGGCGTTCACCGTCTGCGGATACATGTACCACTCCGCGCGGTCCACCGGCCCGCCGATCTTCTTCATCTGCCGGTCAAATTCAAACGCGTGCGCGAGGCGGTAGTTCTCGGCGTATGACGCCGTGCCGACGCGGAGCGCGGCGAGGTCTTTCCATTTATCCGGATAGCCGAGCTTGCGCGAAACAGCAGCGAGCTTCGCGAGCGCCTTTTGCTTCGTCGCATCGCTCATCCAATCCAGCCTTTCAATGCGCGCCCGGTACGCGGCAATCAGGTGGTCCACAAGGTCGTTCACGCGCCGCTTCGCCTCCGCGCTGAAATGCCGCTCCACGTAAAGCCGCCCCATGGCGTCCTCAAGCGCCGCGTTCATGACCGAAAGCACGCGACGCCACCGCGGCTTCATCTCCTCCGCGCCCCTGAACGTCCGGTCGTAGAAATCAAAGTGGGACCGCTCCAATTCCTCCGTGAGGAACGGCGCGAAGCTGTTCGCCGCATGCCAGCGCACATACGACTTGAGGACATCCGGCGCGAGCGACGCGAGCAACCGCTCAGCTTCCTTTAAGAACGCCGGCTGGCCGATGATGAAATATCCGGGCGCGCGAAGGCCCATCGTCCTGAAATAGGCCTCCCACCGGACGGAGGGCGCGAGCTTCGCCGCATCCGCGAACGGGAACTTGTTATATTGCCGCTCCGGGTCGCGGAGCTCAACCCGCGTGTCCGACGCGCGCGCGAGCCGCGTTTCGACGTCCATGATGGCCGCCGAAGCCGACGGATCCGCGCCGATCTTTTCGAGCACGTTCCGCATGTACGCGAGATAGCGCGCGCGGATGCCGCGGGTCTTTTCGTCGTCGTTTACATAATAGTCGCGGTCGGGCAGGCCGAGGCCTCCTTGGTAAAGGTAGAACGCCATCACCTCCGCATTCTTCTCGTCCTGCGCGGAGATCGGCGTCCAGAGCGCGCCCGCGCCGTTCCGGTGGAGATGCGCGAGCGTTTCGGCAAGCGTTTCCGCATCGCGTATGCCGTCGATCTTCTCAAACAGATCGCGGAGCGGCGCCGTGCCCGCGCGGTTGCATTTCCCGGCGTCCATCGCGGTCAAGTAGAAGTCGCGTACTTTCTTCTCCACTGGGTCCGCCGCCGGC
>CAZDJP010000072.1:0-1777 GCA_964505865.1 uncultured Candidatus Saccharibacteria bacterium | reverse complement strand
CGTCCGCAAAGCCCTCGCGCCCTTCCCCTGCGCCATCCGGATTCACGAGCTCAAACTCCCCACGCTCGCCCGCGATGCGCACAAACCCGCCGAACGGGAGCCAGTTCACGCTGTATTCGGTGTCGCCTTTTTTGCGCGCGAACATGCGCGGCGGGAAGCCGAAACCGAATTCGTCAACTTTCAATCCGAACAATTTCGCCGCGAAAAAATGGCCTGCTTCATGGCCGAGGATAAGGAGCGACAGGCCGAGCACGACAGCGATAACGATAATGACGGCAGTGAGCATCGGATAAAATAATACGACTTACGAACCCAATTCGTTCAATTTCGCGTCCACGGCCGCCTCCACCTCACCGTTCGCCTTGTCCACCGCCTTTTGTACCTTTTCCTTCGTCTTGAACGCTTCATCCTCCGTCGCGGCCTTCGCGGCTTCCGCATCCCGGAGCCGCTTCATCGCCTCGTCGCGCCTCGCGCGGATCTGGATGCGCGCCGCCTCCGCCGTCTTTTTGACGAGCTTCGTCAATTCCTCGCGGCGCTCGTTGCCCAAGGGCGAAAGCGTCGCGCGGACATTGTTCCCGTCATTCGTGACGGAAAGCCCGAGGTGCGCCGCCTCTATCGCCTTCACGACGGCGCCGACCGCGTTCTTGTCCCACACCGCGATCTGCAGCGTGAGCGGCGGGAGGACGCTCAAGGACCCAAGTTCGCGGACGGAGAGCTCTTGGTCGTAAAGGTTCACCCTGATGTCCTGCACGAGGTCGGGCGAGGGACGATTGCCGCGGATCTGGCCCAGTTCGGTCTTCAATTTCTGCGCCGCCGCCGCGAGCGCCGCCTCCAGGTCTTTTAATATTTGTTCGGATGTCGTCATATCATGATGGTTCGTGCTGGAAATGCGTTCGCTTTGACGAGAGTGGCCTCCTCTCGGCAAAGCGAATGCATTTCCGGTCCAGCATCATTATAACAGAAGATCGAGCAACTGCAGCCGCGGATGGAGCCCGAAGTTCATCACGTTCCCGTAGAGCGCGAGCGCCTTGTGCCAGAGCGCGGCCTTCGCCCGCGACGGTTTTTCCCATGCGAGCGTCACGATGACCGCTTCCAGAAAAACCCGCAAGTTGAAATCGTCCGGCTCGATGAGCTTTTTCACGAAATCGCGGCGCGCGGCGGCCGCCGTTTTGAGGAACGCCGCCGCGAGCTCCAAGTTGCGCTTAAAGGCGGCATCGTTCAAGAGCCGGAGCGCGAGGCCCGGTTTTCCCGTTGCCTGTTTCGCAAGCGACGCGGCTTTCGTTTTCGCAATGCCGTGCTCCGCTGCGAGCCATCGCGCGATCTCCGCCTCCGGCACCGCGCCGAAATAAACGCGCTGGAGGCGCGAAGTGATGGTCGCGAGGAGCCCGTCAAGGTCCGATGCAACGACGATGAGGAGCGACGAGGCCGGCGGTTCCTCGGTCACTTTCAAAAGCGCGTTCTGCGCCTCGGTCGTCAAGAACTCCGCCTCGTCAACGACGAGCGTCCGCTTCGCGCTCGCGTTCGGCTTCTGCCAGAGGAAATTTTTTATTTCCCGCACGGCCTCAATGCTGATGGAATCCTTCCGGTCGGGATCGCGCAATTTCTCGGACGCAAGGTCCACCACTTTCGCGTCCTGCAATATTTCGTTCGGCGCGGGCGGCGCGAACTCGCCTTCCGGCATCCCCTTCTCCAAAAACCGCGCGAGCGACTGCGCCGTCGTCCGCTTCCCGACCATGGAAGGGCCGTAGAAAAGGTAGCCATGCGAAAGCTCCCCGCG
>CAZDJP010000071.1:0-1791 GCA_964505865.1 uncultured Candidatus Saccharibacteria bacterium | reverse complement strand
GCCGCGCCGCGCAAGATCACGTTCATTGACACGCCCGGGCACGAGGCGTTCGCCGCGATGCGCGCGCGCGGCGCCGCGATCGCCGACCTTGCCGTGCTCGTCGTCGCGGCGGACGAGGGCGTGAAGCCGCAGACGAAGGAGGCGATCTCGACCCTCATGGAGACGAAGACGCCGTTCGTCGTGGCGCTGAATAAGATAGACAAGGTGCAGGGCGGCGATCTGGAAAAAGCGAAGGGCGACCTCGCGGCGGCTGGCGTGCTTTTGGAGGGGTATGGCGGGCAGGTGAGCTGGCATGGCGTTTCGGCGAAAACGGGCGAAGGGGTGGACGACCTTCTTGACCTGATCATCCTCGCCGCGGACGTGGAGGGGCTCGCGGCCGACCCTTCGGCGCCCGCGGCCGGCTATATTTTGGAGGCGCGGCGCGACCCGCGGCGCGGCATTGAGGCGGCGGCGATCGTGAAGGACGGCACGCTCAGGCGCGGCGACGCGATACGGACGCCCACGGCGAGCGGGAAGGTGAAGATTTTAGAAAATTTCAAGGGGGAGCGGGCGGAGGCGCTCGGGCCGTCCTCGCCCGCGATCATCATCGGGTTTGAGGCGCTGCCCGCGGTCGGCGAAGAGTTCGCGTCGGGCGGGAGGAAGTTTTTTGCGGCGGAGGCGGAGGAGATGACGCCGGCTGCGCCGCCGCTCGCGGCCGCCGCCGCACCGGCCTCGAAAAACGCGCGGTCGGCGGACGCGCTCAATCTCATACTCAAGGCATCGGACGCCGGGTCGCTCGAAGCCCTCGCGGCGGTGTTGGACGGCATCAAGCGGCCAGAAGGGAAAAAACTCGCCGTACTCGAGCGGGCAGTCGGCGACGTGACGGACGGCGACGTGAAACACGCGATTGCGACGAACGCCGCGATCATCGGCTTTAAGAATAAAGTGGAGAAAGGCGCGGCGGTCCTTGCCGACGCGCAAGGCGTGTCCGTCATTACCTCCAAGATCGTTTATGATCTCGCGAAAGCGGTGGAAGATTTCTTGAGCGGCGCCGCAGGGCCCGCGGCGGCGGGCGAGCTTGAGGTGCTCGCGGTCTTCAATCAGGAAAAATTGGACAAGCAGCTCATTGGCGGACGCGTTGAGAAGGGCACGTTCCGCGCGAAGGCGTCATTTGAGATCGTGCGGCCGGCGGCGGGCGAAAGCGGCGAAGAGAAAAGCATGGGCACGGGCCGCGCGCTCTCTCTCCGCGAAAAGAAAACGGAGATCGCGCAGGCGGCGGAGGGGAAGGAGATCGGCATCCTCGCGAGCGCGCCGGTCGCGATCCAAGCGGGCGACCGCCTCGTCATCAAAAAATAGCTCGCCTCCCATGAGATTTTTCCGTTCGGAGCGCGTGCAGGAACTCATACGGCGCGAGCTCGGTGAGATCATCGCGCGCGAGGCCGACCTTCCCGCTAACGCGCTTGTGACGATCACGGCGGTAGAGGTGGACCGGAAGCTCGCGCACGCCGAGGTGCGCGTGAGCGTCATTCCGTCGTCCACGGGCGCCGCGGCGCTCGCGGCGCTCGCGCGTCGGGCGGCCGCGCTCCAGCGCCTTCTCACGAAGAAGATCAACATCAAGCCGATGCCGCGCATCTCGTTCGCGCTGGATCACGGGCCGGAGAACGCCGCGAACATTGAAAAAATACTCCTCCGCAAGTAGAATGGGACGAAGGGGTCCGGCGGAAGGGCGAGGCGCGGCCGGCCTGGTCGCCAAGAGGTAAGGCAAGGGTCTGCAAAACCCTTATACGCGGGTTCGATTCCCGCCCAGGCCTC
>CAZDJP010000070.1:0-1797 GCA_964505865.1 uncultured Candidatus Saccharibacteria bacterium | reverse complement strand
TCCGGGGTGCACGAGGCACGGTTGCGGCGCTGCGTTATAATCAATCGTGATGCCCGGAGCTGCTCCGCTCACCCGCGAGACCTTCCTTGGCGGCGCGAAAGTGGTCGCGCGGGCTTTGCGTCCGCATAAAAAGACGCTTGTCTTGCTCACGGCGTTCGGCCTCGTGAACGCGACGGCGCAGGCCTTCGTCCCGCTCGTTTCAGGAAAGATCTTCGACGCCATCATCGCTATCGCGGAGCGCGCCGCAGCGGCGTTCGCGCCCGCCCTCACGCTCATCGGCGTCTGGCTCGCCCTGCAGCTCGCGAGCAACGCAACGGCCTGGTATACCGATTTCCATAATGACCGCTTGAGCACCTTCGTGAACGCGGAATACGTCGCCGCGGGCATCGGCAAACTCTTTCTTATGCCGCTTTCGTTCCATACGGCGCGGAAGCAGGGCGACGTGAGCGATCGGATCCAGCGCGCGGCGAACTGGCTGGACAATATCGTGGGCAACGTCCTCCTCACGCTCCTCCCCAACTTTTTGAGCATTCTGATCGCGCTCGTCATCACGTTTTTCATCAACTGGACGCTTACGCTCGTGCTCCTCGCCGCAATCGCGGTCTATGCCGCGATCCTTTGGCAGTCGGTGCCGCGCCTCTCGGGCCTCCAAACGAAGATGCATCGCGCTTATAACCGCGCGTACGGCGACGCCTATGACTCGCTCGGCAACATCCGCGAGATCAAGCAGGCCGCGACGGAGGAGGCGGAGCGGCGGAAGACGCGCCGCAACTTCATCGGCCGCGCGGCGCAGTTCTGGGTGGACATGAACACCATCTTCGCGCGGTTGAACTTTTTCCAAAAGATGGTCGTCACGGCGACCCAGCTCGCCATCTTCGTGATCGCCATTTTTTACGTGCGCGCCGGCGTCCTCACGCCCGGCGGGCTCGTCGCGTTCAACGGCTACGCCGCGATGATGCTGGGACCCTTCGTCATCCTCGGCAGGAACTGGCAGACCGTGCAAAACGGCATGGTCGCCCTCGTCCGCGCGGAAAAGATGCTCGCGACGCCGACCGAGAACTACGCGCCGAAGGGCGGCATCTCGCCCGCGAAGCTCCGCGGCGAGGTGGCGTTTGAGGACGTGCGGTTCGCCTACCGCGGCGGCAACGAGATCCTGAAGGGCGTTTCGTTCCGTGCGCGGCCCGGCGAGCGCGTCGCGCTCGTTGGCGACTCCGGCGTCGGCAAGACGACCATCGTGGACCTTATTGCCGGTTTCTATTTCCCGACGTCGGGCCGCATCCTTGTGGACGGCACGGACATCAGGAAGATGAACCTCACGGCCTACCGCTCGCGCATCGGCGCCGTGCCGCAGGAACCGACGCTTTTCAACGACACGGTGGAAGCGAACATCCGCTACGGCAACCTGCCGGCGAACGGGGGCGCGCCGGCGGCGAAAGCACGCGCCGCGATGGTCGCCGCGGCGAAGAAAGCGCACGCGCATACGTTCGTTGAAGGTTTCCCTAACAAATATCGCCAGCTCGTCGGCTGGCGCGGCATCAAGCTTTCCACCGGACAGAAGCAGCGCATCGCGCTCGCGCGGGCGTTCCTCCGCGACCCCGACATCCTCATTCTGGACGAACCGACCTCGGCGTTGGACGCGCGCTCGGAGCATCTTATCAAGCAATCGCTCAGCGAGCTCATGAAGGGCCGCACCACGTTCATCATCGCGCACCGGCTTTCGACCGTCCGCGAGGCCGACAGGATACTCGTCCTCAAAGACGGCGTCATTGCCGAAGCCGGCACCCATGACGAGCTTAT
>CAZDJP010000069.1:0-1843 GCA_964505865.1 uncultured Candidatus Saccharibacteria bacterium | reverse complement strand
ATTTTGACCGCCGTGGGCGGCGCGATCGGCATCGCTCTGGGCGGCCTCATCTCCTTCGCCGCATCGTTCATCGTGAGCCGCGCGTTCTCCTTGAACTGGCCGTTCTCCCTGCCGCTCACGGCCGTCCTCCTCGGCCTCGGCGTCTCCTCCGCCATCGGATTGGTCTTCGGCATCTACCCCGCGCGCGAGGCGGCGAAGAAGAGCCCCATTGAGGCGCTCAGGTACGAGTGAGAAAGCGCGCGGCGCCGTTCCGGAGCTACGATCCGGCAAACAGGCGGCCAACCGCGCGCCGCTTCTCGTCCGGCGACAGGCGCGTCTTCGCGACCGCGCGCGCGAGCATGGCGATCGTCCGGTCGTAGGTAGCGCGGTCCACGGGATAGGGCGTCGCGTCCTTCCCGCCGTGGGCGAAGCTGTAGCGCGCGGGGTCTTCGTAGGACGGCTTCGCGCCGTAGATGACCTCGCCCACGAGCGCGAGCGCGCGGAGCGTCTTCGGCCCGACGCCCTCTTGCGCGACGAGCGCTTCATAATTTTCCGGCTTGCGGTCGGCTGTCTTCGCGAGGATCTTTTCCAGATATTTGCTTTTCGCAAAATCTTCGCGCACGACGGGATGGCATTTGAACTCGCGCGCTTCAAGGTTCAAGAGCGTAAGCTGCTCGCCGCGCGCGTTCTCAAACTGCGCCGCCTGCGAGAGCGGTTCATCCGCGCGGCCGGCCGCCTTGCCGAACGAAGAATATTTCCTCAAAAGCCGGATGTCTTTCATGAGCGCCGCGTAGCCGGCTTGGACGAGCTCGGTGGAGATGGCGCGGGTTTCCGCGCTCCGCTTCGCCGCGAGGTCAAGGACGCGGTTCAGGACGACGGGCGAGGAAATGCCCGTGTGCGGTTCGTCCACGAGGTCGTTCGCGTCCTCCGAATACCAATGGTAGCGGCGCGCCGCGGCGCGGTCCTCGTTCATCCCCTGCTGCACGACCGCCCACGCGCCGCGGCGCGAGAAGAAAAACGCATGATGGTAGAGCTGGAACCCGTCCTGCACGAGCGCGCTGTCAACCTTCGCGCTCATTTTGGAATTGTAGACGAGGTTCTGCACGGCGGCAGACGGCAGCGCGAGCCGCTCGCCCCACGCGGCTATCTCATCCGGCGTTTTCCGCGACGTTTTCCCTTTCCCGCCGCAGATAAAAATGCCGAAGTCGCGCTCGTGGCCGCGCAACGCCTCCTTCAAGGCCGCGGTCAGTATCGTCGTGAGCCCCGACGCGTTCCAATCGAACGCGAGCACCGTGCCGAGCGACTGGAACCATACCGGGTCCGCAATGCGCCGCACGAACTCCTCCGGCCCGTACTCCGCAACGAGCGCGTACATCATCTCGCGCCCCAGCGCGACCATCCGCTCAAAAAGCCACGGCGGGCACCGGCCGTGGTCAAGCCCGAACGAGGCGATCCCGCGCTGGATCATGCCTCCATTATCAACGATTTTTTAATCCTTCTCCAGCTCCAGGCACACTGAATTGATGCAGTACCGCTTGCCGCCGCGGTCCCGAGGGCCGTCGTCAAACACGTGCCCGAGGTGCGCGCCGCAATCCTTGCAGACGACCTCCGTGCGGTTCATGCCGTAGCTCGCGTCGGGCCGCAGTTCAACGTTCGCGCGGTTCGCGGGCTCAGTAAAGCTCGGCCAGCCGGTGCCCGAATCAAACTTCGCGTCGGACGAGAAAAGTTCCGCGCCGCACGCCGCGCATTTGTACATCCCCGTCGCATGCTCATTCACATATTTCCCAGTGAACGCCGGCTCCGTGCCGCCCTCGCGCATCACGCGGTACTCTTCGGGCGTCAGCTTCTTTTTCCAATCGTCGTT
>CAZDJP010000068.1:0-1927 GCA_964505865.1 uncultured Candidatus Saccharibacteria bacterium | reverse complement strand
GTGATGACGAGGATGGTATCCGGGCCGGCAGCGGCCGCGGCCGCGACGACGCGCGCGATCTCGCGGTCCACGACGCGCACGGCCTCGAGCGCCGCCTGGTAATCCGACGTGTGCGCGATCGTATCGGGATTCGCGTAGTTCACGAGGATGAAGTCGAACGCATGCCCTTGGATCGCCTCCACGACGCGGTCGGTCACGGCGGCGGCCATCATCTCCGGATGTTTTTCTGGGTGCAGCTCCGACGCGGAGGGGACGAGCGTGCGGTATTCGCCCTTGAACGGCGGTTCGCGCAGGCCGTTGAAGAAATACGTGACGTGGGCGTACTTGTAGGTCTCGGCGACGCGGAGCTGCGCCATGCCGCGGTCCGCGAACACCTTGCCGATCGGTTCTTCGACGGTATCGGCGGGGAAGGCGACGGGCGCGTTGAACGCGTCGTCGTAGTGGGTCATCGTCGCGACGAACAGGTCCTTGAACGGCAGGACGGGGAACTTATCGAACGGTTTCAAAATAAAGGACGACGCGATCTGCCGGATGCTGTCCTCGCGGTAGTTGAAGAACACGACCGCGTCGCCGTCCGCGATCTTCTTGTCCTCCGCGAAGCGGATCGGCGGAAGGTACTCCTCCGTGCCGCTCTCTTTGTAGGTCTCTTGGATAACGGGTTCCGGGTCGGTGACCACTTTGCCCGCTTGCCCCGTGAGCGCCTGGTAGGTCGTCGCCGTGAGCTGCCAGTTGCCGTCGCGGTCCATGCCGTAGTAGCGGCCGGTGAGCGAAGCGAGGTATTCGCGCGGCAGCTCGGCGAGGAACTTGCTCACGGTATGCGGCGGGCTGTCCTTGCCGTCCGAAAAAAGATGCAAGTTGATCTTCGCGATGCCTTCGCCCTGCGCCATCTTAATGAGCGCGAGGAGATGTTTGAGCGACGCATGCACGTTCGCTTCGGTGAGGAGTCCCACGAAATTGATGGCGGAGTCCTTCGCGCGGGCATGGGCGCAGGCGGCTTTGAGCACGGGATTCTGGAAAAAACTGCCGTCTTCTATCGCCATCATGATCTTCGGGAAATACTGATAGAGCACCTTCCCGGCGCCAAGCGTGAGGTGGCCCACCTCGCTGTTCCCGACCTCGCCCCACGGGAGGCCGATCGCAATGCCCGAGGCCTGCAGGCTCGTCACGGGGTATTCACGCGCGAGCCGTTCAAAGGTCGGGGGCTTCACGACGTAGATGGGGTTGGATTCGTTCTTCGCGCCGACGCCCCAACCGTCCAAAATGACGAGCACGGCGGTCTTTTTCGCCATGGTTCTATTATACCCGAACAGATTGCATGTGTAGATTTACTGCTTATTTGTATAGATTTAAATAAGATGCTACAATGATTTTGATGGAAAATGAAGAAAAGTTGCTCACTATAGGAGAAGCGGCGAAACTGCTCGGTGTTTCCATTATGACCCTCAGGCGTTGGGACGCGAGCGGCCGTTTCCTAGCCGTGAGGAAGAGAGAGGGCGGCGATAGATATTATCGGCTGGAGGACGTGGAGATCTTCCTGAACGATCTGTTCAGGTTGGCTCGCGAATGGGCGTTCAAGAACGCCGAGTTCCCTGAGAGGTTTTATTGCCAAACCAGCGCCGCTTTCCAAACCCGCCTCGCGAGGATGCAAGATGATATGGTCCGCGGCGGGGTGGCGCCCAGTATTTTTCCGCTGCTTGTGTCCGTTGCCGGTGAGATAGGCAACAACTCTTTTGACCATAACCTCGGCCAGTGGCCGGACATGCCCGGAATATTTTTCGGTTACGACCTTGCGAAGAAGCAGATCGTGCTTGCCGACCGCGGTGTCGGCATCCTGCGCACATTGAAGCGAGCGAGGCCGGGCCTCATGGACGACTTCGAGGCCTTGGATGTGGCGTTTACGGAGATTATTTCCGGCCGCGCGCCGGAG
>CAZDJP010000067.1:0-2014 GCA_964505865.1 uncultured Candidatus Saccharibacteria bacterium | reverse complement strand
GACGACAGAGAGACGGCGGCGGCGCTCAAGGCCGGCCTCGAGGCGGAGTGCTACAGCGTCGACGTGGAACACGACGGCGAGAAGGGTTCGTACCGCGCGCGGACGAACGAGTACGACCTCATCCTTTTGGACAACGTGCTGCCGGGGAAAGAGGGCACGGAAATTTGCAGGGAATTGCGGCAGTACAAAATAGCGGCGCCGGTCATGATGCTTTCCGTGCAATCGGAGATCGACCGCAAGGTCGGCGTGCTCAACTGCGGCGCGGATGATTACATGACGAAGCCGTATTCGTTCTCCGAGGTGTCGGCGCGGGTGCGGGCGCTCCTGCGGCGGCCGCGCTTCGTGGAACCCGCGCAGCTCCGCGTCGGCGACCTCGTTCTGGACCGCGCGGCGTTTGCAGTGTTCCGCGGCGCAAAACGGGTTCGCCTCACCGCGAAAGAGTTCTCGCTCTTGGAATATTTGATGAAGAACGAAGGCCGCGCGGTGCCGCGGGCTGCGCTCCTCGAACACGTCTGGGACGGCGAGATAGATCCATTTTCCAATACGGTCGAGGCGCACCTTTGGAGCTTGCGGCGGAAAGTGGACACCGCGGGGAAGAAGAAGCTCATCCATACCGTGCCGGGCCGCGGCTATAAGATCGGCGATGAGCCCTGATGCCGCCGTAGGGCATGCGCTTGCCGGAACGCTCTCGGTGGGCGAGGAAGGGGAAAGGCGCGCTTTCCTCCTGAACGCCGCACTCCTCGGTTCCATTGCGATTCTCGCCGCCATCGACGGTTCCCTTCTCTATTGTTCCGTCACCGAGGGCGCATCGTACGGCGGCGTGTCGTTTGCTGGATTTTCCGTCCTGCCGGCATTTCTCCTGTTCCTCTATGCCCTCTCGCGCCGCGGTTTCGCCGCGCTCGCTTCATACCTTTTCGTCGGGGTGTATGCGGGGAGCATCGGCTACGCGGCGTACGGATGGGGCGCCGATCTGGAAACGACCATCCTCAGCCTCGTACTCGTCGCCATTATCGCTAGCATCCTCCTCGGCGCGAAATTCGGCGTTCTCGCCGCGGCTGCCGGAGCCGCCGTCGTCCCGCTCTGGTACGCGCAGTGGCACCACATCCTCCCCGCGTTCCGCGAACAGGCGCCGAATATAGCGATCGCCATTACCGCGGCGGCGCTTTACTGCCTGATCGTCTTTGTTGTATGGCGCGCGAACCGCCGAACGGAAAGCTCTCTTTCGCGGGCGTTGGAATCGGAGGCCAAATTGCGTGGACAGCTGCGCCAGAACGAACTGGAAAAAATAGGGCAGCTATACCAATTCGCCGAATTCGGGCGGCTTTCTTCGGGGCTTTTCCACGATCTCTTGAACCTTATGAACGCCGCCGCGCTTCAGGGCGACAGCGCGCTCGCGGCTGATGTGCAGGGGACCGCGGAGGATGCTCGCGCGCGGAGCGCGGCAGCCGAGGACAAACTTGCGAATGCGCTCCGCGTGAACCGTCGGATCGAGCGGTTCACGCAGGCGATCCGCCGACAGCTTGCGAATGAGGAAACGCACGAAACTTTTTCGCTCGCGGAGGCGATCGGTCAGGCGGCAGACCTGCTTTCGTACAAGGCGAACAAGGCGGGCGTCCGCATCTCGTTCGAGCATGATGCGGCCGACGCGCTCCTTTGGTCCGGTAATCCGTTCAAATTCCACCAAGTGGCAATGAACCTGCTCGCGAACGCGATAGAGTCGTATGACGAAGGACCCGCCCGCGGCGCCGCGCCGCGGGCCGTTTCCGTCGTTGCGGAACGGCGCGGCGCCGATCTCGTCATCGCTGTCCGCGACGACGGTTGCGGCGTACCGCCCGCCCTCCGCGAAAAAATCTTCGAGCCCTTCTTCACGACGAAGAGCGCGTCGCGCGGCATGGGGATCGGACTCGCGATCACGAAACGGATCGCGGAGAACGACCTGCAGGGGACGATAACGGTGGCAAGCGAACCGGGCAAGGGCTCCGCATTCACGGTCGCGTTTCCGATGATGGCGCCC
>CAZDJP010000066.1:0-2059 GCA_964505865.1 uncultured Candidatus Saccharibacteria bacterium | reverse complement strand
ACTCCTTCCCCAGCCGCCGCATGATGTTCTCCAGCTCCTCCTTTGAATAGAACGTGATCGTGATGGAGCCCTTGGCCGCGCCCTGATGGATCTCCACCGGCGCGCCGAGGTCCGCGCTCAATGAGTCCTGAAGCGCAGCAAGCTCCGGCGGAAGCGGCGATTCGGCGCTCTTCGGCGGCCGCCCGCGCCGGTGGCCGCCCGCGAGGCCAGCGGCGCCAGCGGCGCCCGTCCCCATGCCCGGCGCGCCGCCCATCCCCATGCCTGCCGCGCCCTGCGCGCCTTGCACGCGCTCTTTTACCTCGCGCGTCGTGAGATGGTTCCGCATGATGTCGTCGAAAAGCCGCCGCTGCGCGGCCGGATCGGCCACGGCGAGCAAGAAACGCGCATGGCTTTCGGAGAGCGTTCCCTTTTCCACCTCCGTCCGGATGTAATCCGGCAGGTCCAGGAGCCGCACGGTGTTCGCGATCGCCTCGCGCGACTTGCCGAGCTTCGCCGCGATCTCGCGCTGCGTCATGCGGAACTCGTCCTGCAAGCGCGCGAAGGCGCGCGCCATTTCTATCGGATTCAGGTTCTCCCGCTGGATGTTCTCGATCACGGCGAGCTCCAGTTTCTCGCGCGCGAGGTCCACGTTCCGCACGATGGCCGGCACCGACGCGAGCCCGAGCATCTTCGCGGCCAAGAGCCGCCGCTCGCCCGCAATGAGCTGGTATTCCACCGCGACGCCCGTCGGCGTCTCCATCTCCATCCTTGACACGACAAGCGGCTGGAGGAAGCCGAACTCGCGGATGGAATTCGCAAGGTCGCGGAGCGCCGCCTCGTTGAAGTCGCGCCGCGGCTGGTTCGGGTTCGGCTTGATCTTCTCCGTTTCTATATGGAAGACCGACTCCGCCTCGCGTTCCTGCGCGCGCCCGCGCGGCGGCTCACTGAAGACGGTCGGGGCAGATTGCGTCGGCGCGGCATCGGCGGCGCCGGTCGGCACGCTGTCCGCCGCGCCGTTCCCTCCGTCGCCGTTCCCCTTCTGCGGTATGAGCGATTCAAGTCCTTTGCCGAGCATGGCCGCGTTAAAAGATCATTCAATATTGAAATCGCCGAAATGAGCGCTCGATGCGGCCGCCGCCGAGCGCTCCGCGAAAAGCGCCTTCTCCTGCGCCATTACCTCCTCCGCGAGCGCCCGGTACGCAAGGGCGCCGGGCGAATCGGGCCGGTAGAGCATGATGGGCTTTGAAAAGCTCGGCGCCTCGGCGAGCGCGACCGCGCGCGGGATAGTGGTCGCGAACACGTGATGTGGAAAATGGTCGCGGACGTTCTTCACGACCTCGCGCCCCAGCCGCTCCCGCTGGTCAAGCATCGTGACGAGCGCGCCCGCGATGCGGATCGGATGCCGCAGGTTGTCGCGGATAAGCTGGACGGTCTCCAAGAGCTGGCCGATGCCCTCCAAGCTGTAGTACTCCGCCTGCACGGGGATGAGCACCTCGTCCGCCGCCACGAGCCCGTTCACCGTGAGGAGATTCAAGCTCGGCGGCAGGTCAATGAGGATGTAATCGTAATGGTGGCGGAGGCGGTTCACGAACTTGCGCAAAAAGTACTCGCGTTCGGGGACGCTGACCAGCTCGATAAGCGCGCCGGCAAGATGCGGCGCTGCGGGGATCAAATGATAGTTAAAAATGATGGTCGGCTTCACCGTCTCTTCCGCCGCGACGCTCCCCAAAATGCCATGGTAGACGCTCACGGCGCTCTTCGTGCCGTGGCCCAGCGCCGAACTCGCGTTCGCCTGCGGGTCAAAATCAACGAGGAGCACCCGCCGACCGTGGGCGGCGAGATAAGAACCCATGTTCACCGCCGTCGTCGTCTTCCCCACGCCGCCCTTTTGGTTGCAAACCGCCATCACGCGCGCCATGTTAGCTTGATTTTACCGCGATAAATAATTATTATCAATGCGCGGAAAGGATGCCGCCGCAGCCGCAGCCGCAGCCGCGCCCGGGTGGCGGAATGGCAGACGCTCGGGACTCAAAATCCCGTGATCGCAAGGTCGTGAGGGTTCGACTCCCTCCCCGGGCAC
>CAZDJP010000065.1:0-2100 GCA_964505865.1 uncultured Candidatus Saccharibacteria bacterium | reverse complement strand
GCCGGCGGCGCGAAGGGCGCCTCGCTGAAGGGCGCTGCGGCGGGCATCTTGGCCCGCGCGCTCGAAGCGCCGCTCCGCGCGATCATCGCGAACAGCGGCGAGTCGCCCGATCGCGTGATCGCGGAGCTGCAGAAGAAAAAGAACGGCGCGTGGGTCGGCTTCAACGGCGTGACGAACGAGATCGGCGACCTGAAGGAGGCCGGCATCATTGACCCCCTGAAAGTGACGCGGGCGGCGTTCACGAACGCGCTCTCCGTCGCGGCGAACTACCTTACGGTCGGCGCGGCGGTCACGAACCTCCCGGAGAAAAAGGGCGCGGCGGGGGGCGGCATGCCCGGCGGCATGTCCGGCATGGATGGCGGGGATTACTAAAAAACCAAAGCGCGCCGTTTAACCAAAATCGCGCCGTTCGGCGTATACTAAGAGCATGCTTGCTATATGGATCATCCTCATCGTCCTCGCCATCGTCGTCATCTGGCTTATTGCGGCGTATAACGGCCTCGTTGCGACGCGGAACCGCGCGCAGGAGGCGTGGTCGGACATTGACGTGCAGCTCAAGCGCCGGTACGACCTTATCCCGAACTTGGTGGAGACGGTGAAGGGCTATGCCGCGCACGAGAAGACGGTGTTTGAGGACGTGACGAAGGCGCGCGCGCAGGCGATGCAGGCGACGGGCGCGGCGAAGGCGGGCGCGGAGAACCAGCTTTCGGCAACGCTCAAGTCTTTGTTCGCGGTCGCCGAGAACTATCCGCAGCTCAAGGCGAACGAGAACTTCTTGGCGCTGCAGAACGAGCTCACCGACACCGAGGACAAGATCCAGGCCGCGCGACGGTTCTACAACGGCATGGTGCGCGACCTCAACATCAAGATCCAGGTCTTCCCGACGAACATGTTCGCGCGGTCGCTCGGGTTCCAGCCGATGGAGTTCTTCGGCGACCTTGCGGAAGCGGAGAAGCAGCCCGTGAAAGTGAAGTTTTAGAGTGAATATGTGCTCTCTGTGGTCATGGGCTCTTTTTAATGCCCACAGAGAGCACATATTCACTCCATTACACTTCCATGGCTAATCTTTATACGTACCAGTCAGCGAACATCCGGCGGACATGGCTTTTGTTCGTCGTCTTCTTTGCGGTCATCGTCGGCATCGGCTACGTGTTCACGGAAGCGTACGGCGACCCGAGCTTCATCATCTTCGCGCTCATCTTCAGCGTCGCCTACGCGCTCATCAGCTATTACTCCTCCGCGTCCATCGCGCTCGCGCTCGCCCGCGCGAAGCCGATGGAGAAAAAGGACAATCCGATGCTCTACAACCTCGTGGAGAACCTTTGCATTACGGCGGGGCTTCCGATGCCGAAGCTCTATATAACGCCCGAGGCGCAGATCAACGCCTTCGCGACGGGCCGCGACCCGCGGCACGCGGCGGTCGCCGTGACGGCTGGCGCGCTCCAGCGGCTCAATAAGGACGAGCTTCAGGGCGTCCTCGCGCACGAGCTTTCGCACGTCGGCAACCGCGACATCCTCGTCTCCACCGTCGCCGCCATCCTCGCGGGCATTATCTCGCTCATCGCGGACGTCTTCCTGCGGTCGCTCTTCTTCGGCGGGTTCGGCGGATTTGGCGGCGGGCGGCGCGGCGGCGGCGGCGGCTCCGGCGAGGCAGGCGAAATATTCTTCCTCGTCGCAATCGCCCTCTCCATTCTCGCGCCCATCGGCACGCTCCTCATCCAGCTTGCCATCTCGCGCCGGCGCGAGGCATTGGCCGACGCGTCGGGCGTGCTCCTCACGCGCTATCCCGAAGGCCTCATCGGCGCCCTCCAGAAGATCGCCGCGGACCAGACGCCCATGCGCGCCGCGAAGGACTCCACCGCGCACCTCTGGATCGACAACCCGTTCAAGGGGCAGCAGGTCTCCTGGTGGCACCGGCTTTTCATGACGCATCCGCCGATCGGCGAGCGCATCAAGGCGTTGCGGGCGGCGGAGGTTTAGGATAGAGTGAGGACGAAAAGGGACGGCGGGAGAAGGAGGCGTCGCATAGTGGCCTAGTGCGTCCGCTTGGAGAGCGGATATGCCGCAAGGCATCGCTGGTTCGAATCCAGCCGCCTCCGC
>CAZDJP010000064.1:0-2126 GCA_964505865.1 uncultured Candidatus Saccharibacteria bacterium | reverse complement strand
GTCGGCAGCAACCTGGTGATCCTCGCGCCCGTTGTCCGCGGCCGGAAAGGTGAGTACTACCAGATGCTCTACGATTTCCTCCGCGCGGGGTTCAGCGAGGTGCGCATTGACGGCAAGTACCATTCGCTCCGCGAGCGCGTGGAGCTTGGCCGCTACAAGACGCATACGATAGAGCTCGTCGTGGACCGGATGCCGGCGGGGATGGATTTCCGCGACAAGGACAACCGCCTGCGGCTCGCGGAGGCGATAGAGAGCGCTCTGAAGTACGGCAACGACGTCGTGACGATCATTACGGACAAGGAGGTTTCGCTGTCCGCGAAATTCACCTGCCCGCACGACGGGTTTTCGTTCCCGGAGATTGAGCCGCGGCTGTTTTCTTTCAACAGCCCGTACGGCGCGTGCCCCGAATGCCACGGCTTGGGGACGAAGGACCTCTGGTCGGAGGAGATCTGTCCGGCCTGCGAGGGGAAGCGCCTGCGCCCGGAGAGCCTGAACGTCCTCATGGAAGGGAAGAACATCGCGGGCGTGACGGCGATGTCGATCGAGGGTGCGGTCGGATTTTTCGCCAAGCTTGAAGCATCGCTCCGCGCGAACAAGAAAACGCTCTCGCTCGCGGATATCGCGGAAGCGCCGCTCCGCGAGATCAAAAGCAGATTAAAATTCATGGCGGACGTGGGGTTGGAATATCTCACGCTGGATCGGAAGGCCGGCACCCTGAGCGGCGGCGAGGCCCAACGGATACGGCTCGCGTCGCAGATCGGGTCGCGCCTCGTGGGCACGCTCTATATCCTGGACGAACCGACGATCGGGCTGCACCAGCGCGATAATGCGAAACTGATCAAGACGCTCCACGAGCTCCGCGACCTGGGCAATACCATCGTCGTCGTGGAGCACGACGAGGAGACCATCCGCGAGTCGGATTATTTGGTGGACATCGGACCGGCGGCTGGCGTGCACGGCGGGCGGATCGTGGCGCAGGGACCCATCCCGCAAATATTAAAAGAACATAAAAAAGATTCGCTCACGCTGCAGTACCTGCAGGGCAAGAAATTCATCGAGGTGCCGGGCGGGCGGCGGAAGGTGCGCGACGGCAGCAAGGGTGCCGGCACTGGCGCCGCTCCCGGGGCGCACCTTGACGCCGACGCGCTCAAGATCCGCGGCGCGCATGCGAACAACTTGAAAGAAATCGACGTGGACATCCCGCTGCGGCGGTTCGTCGCCGTCACCGGCGTTTCCGGGTCGGGGAAGTCCAGCTTGGTGTACGATGTTTTGTATAAGACGCTCGCCGACAGGTTCAACCGCGCGAACTATAAGGCGGGAGGGGTGAAGGCCATCCTCGGCGCGGAATACCTGAACCGCGTCATCAACATTGACCAGTCGCCGATCGGCCGCACGCCGCGCTCCAACCCCGCGACCTACGTGGGCGCATGGACGCACATCCGCGACCTTTTCACGGCGACCGAGGACGCGCGCGTGCGCGGCTACAAGCCGGGCCGGTTCAGCTTCAACGTGCCGGGCGGCCGGTGCGAGAATTGCGAAGGCCACGGGACGATTGCGATAGAAATGCATTTTCTGCCGACGGTCTACGTGTCGTGCGACGTCTGCCGCGGGAAGCGGTTTGACCGCGAGACGCTTGAGGTGGAATACCGTGGCAAAAACATCCACGACATTTTGCAGATGACCGTTGAAGAGGCGGTGAAATTCTTTGAAGACATTCCGTGGCTGCATGAAAAACTGGCGATCCTGGAAGAGGTCGGGCTGGGCTATCTGGAGCTCGGCCAATCGGCGACGACCTTGAGCGGCGGCGAGGCGCAGCGGATAAAACTGTCCGCCGAGCTTGGCAAGCGCGACACGCGGCGGACGCTGTACCTTCTTGACGAACCAACGACCGGCCTCCACTTCGCGGATGTCGACCAACTGTTAAAAGTTTTGCAGCGTCTCGTGGACCGCGGCAACACCGTCGTCGTCATCGAGCACAACCTGGATGTCATCAAAACCGCCGACTGGGTGATAGATCTCGGTCCCGAAGGCGGCGAGCGCGGCGGGCGCGTGGTCGCTCACGGGACGCCCGAAGACATCGCCCGCCGCGCGGGAAGCGCGACCGGGCAGTATTTGCGGAAGGTGCT
>CAZDJP010000063.1:0-2221 GCA_964505865.1 uncultured Candidatus Saccharibacteria bacterium | reverse complement strand
ACCCTCCGCCGATGCCTTTTTGATGTTCCAAAAAGCGCCGCCGGAGATCCGTCGTGATGCCGGTGTACAAGCTCCCGTCTTCGCATTCGATGATGTAAATGAAATACATTAGCCTAAGTGTTTCTTGAGTATGGTACCGTAAATGTCCTCGCGCGTCACGATGCCGACGAGCTTGCCATGATCCATGACGGGGAGGCGGTGGAGGCCCCGCGCGAGCATGAGGCCGCCGGCGCGGAGAACGGGCGCGTCGATGTCGATCGTCACGACTTGCTTTGACATGTACTTTTCGACGGGCTGTTTCCGGATGAATTTGATCTCTTCCTCCTGCTTTTCGCGGTCGCAAAAGAGGTGCGGCTCGAGGATGTACTCTTCGTAGAGCGGGAACATGGCGCGGAAAAGATCTTTTTCGGAAACGATGCCGACGAGCCTGCCGCCGCCCTCGACGACCGGCACGCCGCTGATGTTATTGGAGTACAGTAAAAACGCGGTATCTTCGTACGTTGTCGTTGGCGATACCGTTATGACCGGCGTTATCATAACATCGCGCACTTTCATATTCCCCCTCTGATACTCTTAGTATACCACTTTCGGGGTGAGGTACATGATATAATGGAGTTATGAAGAAAAAGATGCTAATGGCGCTCACGCTCATCGCGGTTGTTGCGTTTGTTGCGCCGGGGGTTTCGGAGGCCGCGTATTTCAAGACCGGTAAAAGCGTAGTCGTGGGCTCGTCGGCAACGATCAATGAAAATGTGTACGCCGCGGGAGCGAGCGTGTCGATATCCGCGCCCGTTCAAGGCGACCTTCTGGCCGCCGGAGGGACGCTCTATCTTTCCGGGCAGGTGAGCCAGGACATCATGGCCGCCGGAGGGACCGTCATTGTCGCCGGGAGTTCGGCCCAGGATATCCGCCTCATCGGCGGGAACATCACTTTGAGCGGCACTTACAGCGGGGAAGCGGCGATTGCCGGAGGGCAGGTTGCCGTCATGTCGGGCACTCAAATAACCAAAGATTCATACCTCGCCGGCGGCAGCGTGACGTTTGCCGGGAACGAGGCGGGTAATTTGAAGATCGCCGGCGATGCGGTCTACGTCGACGGCACCGTCGGGGGGAACCTCACCGTGAAAGGCGGAAAGGAAGTTACCATCGGTTCGAATGCGGTCATCAGGGGCAATTTCGACTATACCGCCCAGAACAAAGCCACGATCGAGAACGGTGCGCAGATACTGGGTACGACTACGTTCCGCGAGGCGCCGGTTCCGGCTGCGACGGCAAGCGGATTCTTCGGAGCTTTCCTGGCCATCTTCACGATCGGCTGGATCGCGAAGTTCCTGATGGTTTTGACCGCCGCGTACCTGCTCTGGTATTTGATGAAGAGCGATATGGTTGAAGTCGTGAAGCGGGTTACCTCCGGGTTCTGGAAAGAACTCTTGCGTGGATTCGTCATCTTGGTCGCGACGCCCATTGCCGCGATCATTCTCCTCGCGACGATTCTCGGCATTCTGCCGGGCGTTGTGGCGCTCCTCCTCTACGGCTCGCTCCTCATCGCTTCCGCGCCCGTCGCGGGAATCGTCACAGCGTCGCTTTTGAAGAAGCTCAAGACCGATCTCCGCTGGTATCACATTTTGCTCGGCGTTCTCGTCTTCGAGATCGTAAAGCTCATTCCGTTCGTCGGCTGGATCGCCGCGTTCATCGTGTATCTCTTGTCCGTCGGAGCCTTCGCGATGGTTTTGAAGCAGCGCTTCGCGAAAAGGGGATAATCCAGCGATGCGGACAGCCGGCCCAATTAGCCGGTGTTCCGCTTAGACCTTTTGTCGAGCACCCACTGTACCGATTTGCTGATTGGCTTGTCCTTGCGATGAATGCAGCCTATCCAGCAGCACGGGCGGCGCATGCCTTCCTTGAGTTCCGAAATGACCCTGCCGACATGCTCCTTCCTTTTCTCGGGAGTTTTAACGGAGATAGTCCAGCAGATCCATTCATTCCGCGCGAGGGGAGTGATGTCTTCCCACTTGGCGAGTGCCGCTTTGTCGGCGAGGAGCGCCTTTTTCAAATCCGGCGGCACCTGATGCACCGTGCCGGATGAGATCTTGGATGTCATAAGATGAGTATATCATGGAAAATGTTCTCCCCGGGGAGGTTTTTTGTTTTGGGTAAGGTCTATGACTTTATTATTTTCTTTTTTATTGAACCTTCAAAAAGACGGAATGCGGGACGCTTT
>CAZDJP010000062.1:1295-2458 GCA_964505865.1 uncultured Candidatus Saccharibacteria bacterium | reverse complement strand
GGGTATCGGGTACCATAGGGGTATATCAAAAGGTCGGGAAAGCAAGGCATATCCGCAATTATGAACAAGAAAGGGTTGGTGGATGCCGTCATGCAGGCCGCGCAAATAGACACCAAAGCGAGCGCGGAGCGGGCGGTGGACGCCGTGTTCGACACCATCGTGAAGACGATGGGCCGCGGCGAAGAGGTCGCGATCACGGGCTTCGGCACGTTCCGCGTGGCGAAGCGCGCGGCGCGCGAGGGGCGGAACCCGAAGACGGGCGAGAAGATACAGATCAAGGCGTCCGTGAAGCCGAAGTTCCGCGCCGGGAAGCTCCTCAAGGAGGCGGTGCTCTAACGACAAGCGACCAATAAAACACTGCAGGCCTTTGCGGGCGTTAAAGGGAGCCCGCGACCGCAAAGGCCTGCAGTGTTTTATTTGGACGGCTTATTGTCCCGTGCTGGTCGCGCTTGCACCCGTGCCCGGCAGGAGGCCCTGCACGACGTTCGCGATGTCAAAGAATTTCTGGTAGGTGTCCGAGAGCGCCTGGAGCGACTGCTGGATGAGGGCGCGCACTTGGTCCGGCGGCAATGATCGCGCGAGCGCGTTCTCCGCGGCCGCATTGTTGTTCTTCGCCGCCTGCATCAAGGATTGCGCCGCCGAGAGATCGCCCTGGAGCTCGTTGTTCTGGCCCGCCTGCTCGAAGAACGCGACGAGGTTCGCGATGCCGTTCAGCCGGTCGGCGGCCGCGGCGACGAGCGGCTGGGTCGTCGTCCAAAGTTTGAAATTCGCGACGTTCTCGGTGAGCGGTTCTTCGTTGGACGCGCGCCACGCGAGGACCTCCTTCGCGATGCCTTGCGTCCCCGCGATGCCCGCGCTCCCCACTTTTTGGAGCTCAAGCTGGTAATAGGTGATCGCGTCGGCGAGGTCGCCGGACAGCTGCGATTGGATGGCGTGCGCGCTCGCGACGGCGGTTGCGGGGAGGCCGTCCGTCGGAACGCCATTCAGTTCGTTTTGGAGCGCCTGCGCGTTGTCCGCGGCGCACGTGATCGTGCGCGAGAGGAGCGCCCGCCGCGCGGCGAGCTCGTCGAGGAATCCCTCCGCCGCCGCGGTCTGGATGGCGTCAAGGTCGGCGGAGCTGATGCCGCAGGAGGATTCGCCGGAACCCGCCCCCGCGGTGGCGG
>CAZDJP010000062.1:0-1195 GCA_964505865.1 uncultured Candidatus Saccharibacteria bacterium | reverse complement strand
GCGCGATTGCAATCGCGGCGAAAAGCGCAATGGAAACGGTGCGCGAAGGTTTCATGCCCTTATAAAAAGCTACCCTGCTATTGTGCCAGGCCTTGGAGCGCCTGGTCAATGGTCACGGTCGTCGTCGCCGTGCTCGTCGCCGGACCCGCCGGCGTCACGGTTATGGAAATGGTCGTCGTCCCGCCCTTCGTCGTCGTCGCGAGCTGGAGCGCGGGGAGAGTGGATTGCGGGGACGTCGCCGCATAGTTCAGGTTCGCAAGCTGTATCTGGATGTCGATCGCGCGCGCCTCCGCCCGCAGGGCGTCGGGGTTCACGGCTGCATACTGCGGCGCGAGGCCGGTGCCCGAAAAGGCGCCCGTGAGGAGCAGGACGAAAAATCCGGTCAAAGCGACCGCCACGCCCGTTTCCACGATCTTCAAAATGGTCGCGCGCACCCGCAAGATGCCGCGCGCCGCGGGTGCGGCCGGTTCCAATGCCAAAAGCGCCCGCTTGGACGTCGCCGTGAACGCGGGATCGGGCGTTATCTTTTTCAGTTGTTTGAGCGATGCAAAAAGGTCCATGGTTGTTTGTCGTGTATGGCTGCCGCGCCCGGTCATCTCTTTTCCAGCAGGCGCTGGAGCTCCTTCACCGCGCGGTGCTGCATGAGCTTCACGGCGCCCTCGGTCTTTTCAAGCGCCGCCGCGACCTCCCTGAGCGGCAGCTCCTCCACGAAGCGGAGGATGATGACGTCCTGGTAGTCGGGCTTGAGCTTCGCGACCGCGGCCAGCACTTTTTCCGCCTCCAGCTTCGCCGAAAGGTCGGAGTGGGCGGTCGCGGGAGCGATGAAGTATTCGGGATCCATTTTTTCCAAGCTCGCCTCCGGCCGCTTCGCGCGATAATGGTCAACGATCTGGTTGCGCGCGATCTGGTAGAGCCAGCTCCCGAACGGATGCCCGCGGTGCCTATAGCCCCGGATGTTCTGCCATGCGGCAAGGAACACTTGGTGGGTAATATCCTCGGCGTCCTCACGCCGGCCCACCTTGACGAACACGAACCGATAGATCATCGGCTGATAATGGTCGTAGAGCGGACCGAACGCCGAGGCCTTACCCTCGACGGCTGATCTGACTAATTGTTCCTCACCGTCTAACATGTAGAACGTATTTGGCTGGTTCTGGTTACTGGCCTTTTTAAGCAAAATGCCCTCTCCATGGGG
>CAZDJP010000061.1:0-2537 GCA_964505865.1 uncultured Candidatus Saccharibacteria bacterium | reverse complement strand
TATTCGCACCCATTCTCTGGCATTATACCAGCTATCCCCAGAATATGCAACCCTACGCTGTGGATGGCGCGGGACCGGCGGGAGGGACGGGAGAGGCGGGAGAAGCCGGCTTCGGCTCCCGAAATACCAGGTATTTGTACGCCAGGAAATCCCACAGGAATGACGCCGCAATGCCGGCGAGGGCGCCGACGTTCGCCCACACGTTCGGCGAGACGCCTGCGGGACGCGCGACGCCGCTGAAAACGTACGAGGCGAATCCGACATTGAGAAAGAAACCAACGACCGCCGCGGCATAGAACTTGACGGCCTGCTTCGCGTTCATGGGCTCGCGCGCCTGGAAGGTCCAAATCTTGTTCCAAAGGTAGCTGTTCGTCGTCGCGCAGAGGAAAGAGATCCCCTTGAAGAACCGGTAGCCCCAGACGCCGGGCGTGCCGAAGAGCAAGATCTCCAAATTGAGGACGCCGATGTCAACGAAGCTGTTCAGCGTGCCCACCGCGGCGAACTTGCCGAACTGGAAAAGCACTTTGATGAACTTGCTCAAGAGGTACAGGACGTAGAGCGCGGCTGGCGCGAGGATCGTAAAGCCGAGGAAGGTCGCGGCGCGGAGCCCGTAGGTCAGCGTAAGATGGAACTGCCCCGCGATGTTCGCGAGGATCGGCTGCGAAAGGAGCCCGACCGCCGCGCCGATCGCAAGCGCGGCCCAGAGGTCATTGCGCTTCATAGACGATCGTCACGTTGTCCGTGATCTCCTGCGTGCCGGGCTGGAGGTTCGGCGCGACGGTCCCCGCGCCGAGCGGCGCCGCGCTCATCGCGGCGTAGGCCGGCTGCGGCACGGGCAGGTACGTGTTCTCCGCCACGCTCACGACGGGGCCGAGCGCAACGCCCGCATCGCTCGCCATGGACTGCGCCTTCGCGAGCGCCTTTACGAACGCGTCGTTCCGCGCCGCCGCGAGCACCTTGTTCTCGTCGGCGAACGTAAAGTTCACGTTCCCGATCTGGTTCACGCCCAAGGGTGCGAGGCCGCCCAGCACCGATGCCACCTTCGTCAAGTCGCGCACCTTGACCTCCACGGTCTGCGTGAGCGTGTAGCCCGTGATGTAGTTGCGCTGCGTGTTCCTGTCCCACTGGTAGTTCGGCTGGAGGTTGTAGCTCGTCGTCTTCACGTCGCTCGTCGCGATCCCCTGCGACGCCACGAACTGGAGCACCGCGTTCATCTTGCTGTTATTGTTGTCGGAGAGCGCCGCCGGGTTCTGCCCTTGCGTCACGACCGAAAAGTCAATGACCGCAAGGTCCGGCGTCGCGGTCGTCTTCCCCTGCGCCGTGACCGTGAGCGTATGCGCCGGCGCGAAGCTCGCGCCGAGCTTCTGGAGCGTCGGCATCACGAAAAACACGACGTTCAAAACCGCGACCACGATGAGCGCGTCAAGCAATATCCAAAACCATAATTTTGCTTTTTCCATTTTAGGTTTTTTTCAATATTTTTTTGAATTCAGCGGCCTTTAAGCTTGCGCCTCCGACCATGGCGCCGTCTATCGCTCTTAATTGTATATAATCGCGCACGTTCCTGCTGTCCACAGACCCGCCGTAGAGGACGCGCGGCGAAAAACCGTGCGTCTTTTTTAAGAAGTTTTTAATGGCCGCCGCCATCGCCGCGGCGTCCTCCGGCCGGTCGTATTTCCCCGTGCCGATCGCCCAGACCGGCTCGTAGGCGACCGTTACGCGGCGGGCGGCGGGACCGCGGATGCCCGCGAGATCTTTCCTCAGCTGGCCTTCCACGAACCGCTTCGCCGCCGCGATACCCTTCCGCCGCACCGCCGGCCCTTCGCCGACGCAAAGAATGACATGCAAGCCGTCCGCGATCGCGCGTTTTACCTTACGGTTCACCATCGCATCGGTTTCATGCATCCATCGCCGCCGCTCCGAATGTCCGACGATCGCGTACCGTACGCCGAGCGATCTCAGCATCCCCGGCCCCACTTCGCTCGTGTACGGCCCCTTCTCCTCCCAGAAAACATCCTGCGCGCCGAGCGCCACGCGCTCTTTTTTTTCGCGGCGGCGCGCTTCCGCGATACGCTCCAAGTAGACGAACGGCGGGAAAACCGCGACGGCGGCCCCCGCCGTGCCCCGCCGCTCCCCAACGGCCGTCGCGCGGAAAAGCGCAAGCGCTTCTTTCTCGGTGCGCGGGTTCTCCTTCCAGTTCGCGGCGATGAGCTTCGGCATATGAAAATATCTTACCACGAGAATTCCGAGATGGCCTTGCGGCGTTCCAGGCATTCTTCATCTCGATCCTTCGGGCGGGCGCCCGCCGTGGACCAGCCGGGATTTGCACCCGGTTCACCGCTTGGCAAGGACGGCATTTTACTGCATAAACTACTGGCCCGTGATCCACGGCGAAACCACACTACCATATGCGGCATTAAATCAATTAAAAATGAATGGCCGCTTTGAGCGGCCATTCATTCGCCAAGCGGTGAAATAGCCAGCAATCCACGCAGGCCACTCCGTCCTTACAAGCACGATAGCACTTCAATGAATGC
>CAZDJP010000060.1:0-2594 GCA_964505865.1 uncultured Candidatus Saccharibacteria bacterium | reverse complement strand
GAACTCCTCCTGCTCCAGCGTCTCTTTTTCGATCAGCGTATCGGCGATCTTTTTGAGCGCGTTCTTATGCGCCCTGAGGACTTTCTCGGCGACATGGTACGCGCGCGCTATGAACCCCTCCACCTGTTTGTCTATCTCCTCCGCAGCTTTTTCGGAGTAGTTCTTCTCGGTCGTGATCTCGCGGCCGAGGAAAATGAGCTCCTCGGTCTTCCCGAACGTGATGGGTCCGAGGTCGCTCATGCCGTATTTCATGACGAGCTTCCGCGCCAAGGACGACGCCTCGCGGAGGTCGTTGGATGCGCCCGTGGAGATGTCGCCGAACGTGAGCTTCTCCGATGCGTAGCCGCCCATCATCATGGCGAGGTCGGCGAGGAACTGCTGGCGGGTCTTTAAATGCTGGTCCTCCGTCGGGAGCTTCATCGTATAGCCGCCGGCAAACCCGCGGCTTACGATGGAAACCTTGTGCACGGGGTCGGTATCCCTGAGCGCCGCCGCGACGAGTGCGTGGCCGCCCTCGTGGTAGGCGGTGATCTTTTTCTCCTTCTCGGAGATGACGCGGCTCCGGCGGGCGGGGCCGAGGATCACCTTTTCCGCTGCTTCATAAAATTCATCCTGCCCGATGCTGTGCTTGTTGAGCCGCGCGGCGGCGATGGCGGATTCGTTTACGAGGTTCGCGAGGTCGGCGCCCGAGAAGCCCGGCGTCCGCACGGCCACCTTGCGGAGATCAACGCCCTTGTCCAGCGTTTTGCCGACGGCATGGATCTTGAGGATCGCTTCGCGGTCGTTCAGGTCGGGGAGGTCAAGCACGATGCGGCGGTCAAAGCGGCCGGGCCGCAGGAGGGCGGGGTCTAAGATGTCGGGGCGGTTCGTCGCCGCGAGGACGATGACCCGCGTATCGCGGTCAAAGCCGTCCATCTCAACGAGGATCTGGTTCAAGGTCTGTTCGCGCTCGTCGTTCCCGCCGCCGAGGCCCGCGCCGCGCTGGCGGCCGACGGCGTCGATCTCGTCGATGAAGAGGATCGCGGGCGCCGCCCGCTTCGCGGTCATGAACGCGTCGCGCGTGCGCGAGGCGCCGACGCCCACGAACATCTCCACGAACTCCGATGCGGAAATATAGAAGAACGGCACGCCGCTCTCGCCCGCGACCGCGCGGGCGACGAGCGTTTTCCCGGTGCCCGGCGGGCCCATGAGGAGGATGCCGCGCGGGATGCGCGCGCCGAGGTCCAAAAACTTTTTAGGATTTTTTAAGAAATCAACGACCTCGATGAGGTCTTCCTTTGCTTCTTTGAGCCCCGCCACGTCCTTGAAGAGCACCTTGTCGCGGAAGGTGGAGAGCCGCAGATTGGAACGGCCGAAGTTGAACGCCTGGTTCACGCCTGTGCGCGCCTGCCGGAACATGAGCCAGAAGATGAAGCCGATCGCGGCGAGCGTGAGGAGCGACGGGAGAAGGAGCCCCGCCCAATACTCCCAGCCCGATTGGACCTGCACCGTGATGTTCACGCCCTGCAGCGCTTTCTGGGTCGCGCCGAGGCTCGCGAGCGTCTCCACGATGCCGGTTTCAGCCTCTTTCTGCGCGGTAGCGGTCGTGCCGTCCGCAAGCGTGACCGTGAGGTCGTTCCCGTTCACGGTGATGGCCTTCACCTGTCCCGCGTTTATCTTGTCCGCGAGCTGGTTGAGGCTTAACGCGGGCGTCGGCGATGCGGGCGCCGCGAAGAGGGAGAATAAAAGGGCGATCACGATGAGCGCGAGGATGGCCCAGAGGATATTTTTTGTGAGGTTGGACATAAGGCGTACTTATTATAGGAAGCATCGGGCGCGCGGTCAACGGCCGGCAGCGGCCTCGCTCCCGACGCCGCCATCCTCCGCGCCACCCGCCTCGCTGAAGATCTTCCCGACGACCCTCGCGATGAGATAATCAAGGAAGATGAAGAGGGCGAGTCCGATGAAGAAAATGATCTCAAACTCGCGGAGGAACGAAACGGCGGCGCCGAGCGGCGCGAGGCCGGAAATGAGACCGTAGGCGAGACCCGTGAGGATAGGCAGCCACGTGAGGACGGAAACGAGCGAATAGCGGAAAAACCTCTTAAATGCCAGTTTGCTCCAGCCAGCGGAAAAGATGACCGGGAAAGCCGCCGCATACATGAATTTGGAGAGGACGATCCACTTGCGCCCGTTCTTGTCGAACGCCTGTTCTACCCGCGTGTGCCATTTCGGCATCCGCCTGCGGACCCAATCGCCGAACCGCGTGTTGCGCGTCGCGCGGCCGAAGGAGTACCAAAGCATGTCGCCCGTGAGATTCGCGCAGAAGATCGTGACGATGAGGAGCGGGATGCCCCATGCGCCGAGATATCCTTGCGACACGATCCAGAAGCTCGCGAACGCCGAAATATTGCCGATGAAGATCGTCGCGAGGTAGATAATAAAATAAGCCAGAAACTGGTTATGGCTCGCGAGGAGGCCGGCGGTTGACGCAAGATCACTCACGCCTTTCCATTATACCAAGACCCGGAGCCCTCGCGCCTTGTACTTTCCCACCGGCGGGATTATCCTTATTCTGCCGTTTTTAACGGTGCCTATGGTGTAGCGGCAGCACT
>CAZDJP010000059.1:0-2728 GCA_964505865.1 uncultured Candidatus Saccharibacteria bacterium | reverse complement strand
CGCGGCGGTTCTCCGTCGGCACGAACCACGCGTAAAATTTTTTCTTGGCTGGTTTTGCAGGCATGGGACCTTTTAGCGGTTAAGAAGTTTTGCGATGCGCACCACTGCATTCAGCGCCCTTGCCCGCCCTACTTCTTCAAATCCGCCGACGTCCTTATGTCCGCCGCCGCCGTACTTTTTTAAGATCTTCCCGATGTGCTTTTGATTTTCTCGGCGGCGCCAGGGGTTTGCGGCCACATTCACGTGAAAGAGCGACGGGCGACCGGGATACGGATAGTAACGAACGGCATAGACGTTGTTTGGATAGAGATAATACGGAGCATAATGCGCCAATTCGTGGTACGGAAAACCGGTGAGGTCGGCCACCATGACCCTCCCGATGAACCTGATCCGCTGTTTGTAGAACGCGAGCGCATCTGCCATTTGCCTGCGAAGCTTTGCGATGATTTTTTTGAACTGCCGCGACCTCGCAAAATCGCTCAGCGACCTCCGGGAAAGCGCATGGACCGTTTTCAACGTCAGGGCGCGGTTGTCGCTTCCCTCTTCAATGACATTATTGAGTTGGATGGCTGGCTCCTTCATCTCAATTGTCTGCTTCGCCGACCGGTAGTTTGCCCCGTCGATGATATCTAGCCAGTGTACCAGTTCCTTAAGGTAGGCCGGCGGTTTCCAACCGAATCCTTTCCTCAGCGAATCATATACGAGGTGGCATGCAGAACGGTACGAATCATCGTACTGGTGGCATCGGTCGCTCTTAAACAGTCTCTCCCATTCCTTTCGCCGGAACGGCTCAAGGTGGTGGTCAAACCAAAATGCAACCTGCGGGTGGTACGGGAAGTCAACGACGATCGCCGGATTGCGCTTCCCCTTGGAGAGCGGGTGCTTGTCAAAAAATCTGTCATCCAGCCATGCTGGGAAAATATCGAACTTGACGGGTATATAGTGCGCGATATCATCTCCGCGGCTCCGCAAAAAGGCGAGCATCACGGCGGCGCTCGCCCGCCCGTCAAAATCGTTGTGGAAATAGATGTCGTAGGTCATGAGGTTAGCGGATCATTATATCAGAAAATGGCAGCTGCTTGTACTTGATATAAAAATTCAGCGCGGTCATAAAACCGACGGTGAATCGTTCCGGCGCTCCTTGTGCGAGCGAAATGACCTCCTCCACGTCCATCGGGATCGGTCGCTCTACTTCCCGCGGATCAGCCTTGATTAGTTTTTCCTGTTGCCGATCAACATTCGTTTCATAGAGATGAAAATAATGTCGCACCGGTGGATCTTGCCGATATACCCCTTCGTAAAACGTCCCTACCGGACGGAGGTCGGGCTCTATGCCAATTTCCTCTTTCATTTCCCGCTTCACGGCATCATCGTATAACTCTCCCTTCCTTACGTGGCCGCCGACCGTATGATCCAAAAGGCCATTTTTCGCTTTGGTTCTCAGTTGCACCAATAATTTCCCGTCACTGCGGAATACGAAAACGGCGGCAACCCTATGAAAGTATCCCTTCTCGTGGGCCTCCTCCTTGGAGGTAACTCCTATTATTTTATCGTCAAAATCAACCCTATCTACAATCTCCATATCTCCATAACCAAATATTTTATCGGTGGGTTTCGAGCGCCGCTATCCCCGGCAAGCGCTTCCCCGCCAAGAAGTCCACCATCGCGCCGCCGCCCGTGGAGATGAAGCTGAATTTTTTGTCCAGCTTGTATTGCTTCAGGAACATCACGGTCTCGCCGCCGCCCGTGACGGAGAACGCCCGCCGGTTCCGCGCGACCGCGCGCGCGACGGCGATGCTGCCGCGGGCGTAGCGCCGCTCTTCAATGAGGCCCAAGGGGCCGCTCCAGACGATGGTCCGCGCGCCCGCGATCTTTTTCGCGAACGCGCGCGCGGTCGCGGGGCCGATGTCAAGGATCCTCCCGCGGCGCCAGACGAAGTCGCTCGGCAGGACAGCATTCCGCGCCCGCGCGACGGGGCGGAGCGCCGCGAGGTCCTTCGGGTCGCGGTCGCGAACCGACTGGCGCACGTCCATGCCGCGCAAGGAGAGAACGGTGTTCGCCGGCCCGCCGCCCAAGAGGAACCAATCGGTGCGCTTGCGGAAATATTTGACGACGCCGAGCTTGTCCGACGCCTTCGCGCCGCCCAAGATGACGACGAGCGGCCGGCGCGGATGCGCCGTGACGCGCGAGAGCGACGCAATCTCCTTTTCCATCTCCAAGCCCGCATAGCTCGGCAGGAATTTCGTGACCGCGACGACGGACGCATTCGCGCGGTGCGACACGGCGAAGGCATCGTTCACGTAGAAGTCCGCGAGCGACGCGAGCGACCGCGCGAGCCGCGGGTCGTTCGCCTCCTCGCCCTTCAAGAACCGCAGGTTCTCCAATAGGAACACCGACCCGCGCGGAGCGGCCGCCACCCGCTTCCGTATCTCGCCGAACCGAAAATGGTCAATGAACGCCGCCTTCCGCCGCAAGAGCCGCCCGAGCGCCGCCGCATCCTTCCGCAAGCTCAATTTTTTCTCCGCGCCCTTCGGCCGCCCGCGGTGGCTCGCAACGACGATGCGCGCCGACGTGCGCAAAAGCAGCCGCAGCGTCGGCAGGACCGCGCGCATCCGCCAATCGTCCTCCGTGTTAAAATCCAGCCGCACGAGCGCCGTCCCCGCGAGCGCCCCGCGCCCTGCCTTGCTCAAAAACTTCACGGCCATATACATTCATTCTATCATCAATA
>CAZDJP010000058.1:0-2763 GCA_964505865.1 uncultured Candidatus Saccharibacteria bacterium | reverse complement strand
ACAGCTTCTCCAACCTCCTCGAGCTCGTCGCCGCCACGGTCGCCGCCGCCGTCATCCTCTTTGTTCTCCTCCGCATCTACCGCCGGATGACGAAGCGGCATACAATAAAACCGTGAACCGCGCCGCAAGCATCATCCTTTTCACCGCCGCGGTGCTCGCGGCGGCGGGCGCGGCGGCCTTCGTCGGCGGAGCATACTCCCGCAGTTTTTTAATTACGGGCGACGCGCCGGCGGCGGCCACGCCTCCGCCGCCGCCGCTGCCCGCAACCGTGGACAAGGCCGCCTACGACGCGAAACTGCTCGCCATCGCGAACGAGCCGCCGGCGCGCTGCGCGACGACCACCGTGGTTGCGACCTCCACGCGCGCGACGGCGACGGATACCGCGGTCACGGCTTCAACGACCGCGGCGACTACGACGACAAAAACGGTCGTGAAATGTCCCGTGCGGCCGTGGCCCGTGCGTGCCGCCTATCCCGATGCGGGCGCCCTCTTGCCCTTCAGCCGCATCGTCGCTTATTACGGCAATTTCTACTCCGCGCAGATGGGCATCCTCGGCGAATATCCGCCGGACGAGGTGCTCGCAAAGCTCGCCTCGACGACCGCCGCGTGGGCGGCGGCGGATCCAACGACGCCGGTCATCCCGGCGCTTGATTACATCGCGGTCGCCGCGCAGGCATCGGCCGGGCCGGACGGAAAGTACCGCCTCCGCATGCCGCCGAGCCAAGTAGAAAAAGCGATCGGCATGGCAGGGCAGGTGAACGGGCTCGTTTTTCTTGACGTGCAGGTCGGTTTGAGCAGCGTGGAGACCGAGGTGCCGCTCCTCGCGGATTATTTGAAACTGCCGAACGTTGAACTTTCCATAGACCCGGAGTTCGCGATGCATGACGGCGGGCGGCCGGGCACCGTGATCGGAACGCTCGACGCCGCGGACATCAACTTCGCGGCGCAGTTCCTTGCGAAGATCGTGGACGAATACCATCTGCCGCCGAAGATCCTCGTCATCCACCGGTTCACGCAGGCGATGGTCACGGACTACCGCGCGATCGCGCCGCTGCCCGAAGTGGAGATCGTAATGGACATGGACGGCTTCGGCTCGCCCGCGAAAAAGCTGGCCACCTACCGCGACTTCATCGCGGGCGAGCCGGTCCAGTTCACCGGCTTCAAGCTGTTCTACAAGAACGACGTGAATATCGGCGGCCGCCTCATGACGCCCGAGGAAGTGCTGCGCTTGAGCCCGCAGCCGAGCTACATCCAATACCAGTAAAGGTATAATAAAACCATGCTCGCGCACCTGAAAAGCTATCTCATTTACTTCCTCACGGGCGGCATCTTCACCGTCCTCATCGTCGCGCTCGAGGAGAACGGTTCGCGCCTCCTCTCCGGCTTCGCCACGCTCATGCCCATCTTCACGCTCGTCGCCTACATCTTCATCGGCGAGTCGCGCGGCGGCGGCGCGGTCGGCGAGCACGCGTGGTTCGTGCTCGTCGGCACCATCATCTCGTGGGTGCCCTACATGGTCCTCGTCGCTACCCTTGCGCCGCGCTACGGCTCAAAGATCGCGATCGTCGCCGGCATGGCTGGCTTCTTCATCCTCGCCGGCATCTATCTCGCCGTCGTCTACCATTTCCATCTCTTCGGGGAGACATAAGAAAAGGCCCCGATCTTTCTCGGGGCCCCTCCGCCGCGCGGCGGAAAGTTTTTTAATTACACTGCACAAATCCCTTCCCCAGCAGCTCCGCGACATCCGCGGCGGCGAGCCGGTCAAGGGATTGCAAGTATGAAAGGTGGCGGAGAAGGTCCGACCGTACGCCGAGCGCGGCGCCGGCACGGACGAAGAGCTCGTCCGTCCCTTCCGGACGGCCGCCCGCCAATTCCATCAGGCCGAGCATCCCGCATTTGCCGACGATGGCAATCCCCACAACGTCGGCATGGATCTTGCCGGCGTCAGGGCCGTTGAAGACTATGACGTCGCGGTCATCGACGACCCACGGCACCCGCAATCCCTTCAATATCCATTTTCGCAACAGCCTTCCCGCCGTGCGTCCTTTCTTCATACGATAACCCTCCTTAATGAACAATAGCTTGCCAATCCATTCAACAGCATGCGGTTTGCAAAATCAAGGGACAGCGCTAAAAACAGCGGCCGCGGCCGCTGTTTTTAGCGCTGTCCCTTTTGCTCGCGCCGCTACCGTCCGCGCCGCCGCCGCGGCGGCGCGGACGCGGACGGCTATGACCCCGTCGTCATGAACGATTGCTCGGAGGAGGTCGCCGTGTTCCCCGACGCATCCGTTGATTGGACCACAAAGTAGTACGTCGTGCTCGCGCCCAAGCCCGTAAGGTTGAACGAGTGGGCCGTGCTCGTCGCGGACGTGCTCACGGTCGCCGTGCTCGTTGCCGCAAGGTCAAGCGGCGTCGCTGTGCCGTAATACACTTCGCCCGTCGCGGCCTCGTTCGTCGTCCAAGAAACCGTCGCGGTCGTCGACGCCGCGGAATACGCAATGTCGGAAATGGAGAGCGATACGGTCGTTGTCGTCGTGGAGGTCGGCGTAGTAGAAGGAACGTTCAGGAGGTTTTCAATGCCCGGCGGCAACGTTTGGCAGGTCGGAATGACCGGCACTTCGTTGTCGCCCTTCTCCCTCAGCCATCCCGGCGCGATGAAGTGCCCCGGCGGCACGATGGCGCAGAGGCGGCCGTGGGCCTCGCCGCGCGCATTGCCGCTGCCTTGCCCCATCCCGCTGCCATGCTCGCCCTCATTCTCGTTCT
>CAZDJP010000057.1:0-2968 GCA_964505865.1 uncultured Candidatus Saccharibacteria bacterium | reverse complement strand
TATGTATAATAGAAAGGCCATGTACGAGCGCATCCTCAAACCGCTCCTCTTTCGCTTTGACCCGGAGCGCGTCCATGATTTTTTCGTTTCGTTCGGCGAGCTTCTCGGGAGATGCGCGCTCGCGCGCGGCGCCGTGAGCGCGTTCTGCGCGTATGACCATCCGGCGCTCCGCACGCGGATCGCCGGCATGGACTTCAAGAATCCGGTCGGCCTTGCGGCGGGTTTTGACAAGGATGTCCGGCTCACCAATATCATCCCCTCGGTCGGCTTCGGTTTCATGGAAGTAGGCGCGATCACTCGATGGCCCTACGAAGGGAACCGTGGCTTGCGCCTCGCCCGCCTCCCGGAAGACCAGTCGCTCATTGTCTATTACGGCCTGAAGAACATCGGCGCCGAAGCCATTGAACGGAAATTGCAGCGGCTGCGTTTTAAGGTCCCTACAGGGGTGAACATCGCAAAGACCAACCGCGCCGACATCAAGGGACCGAAGTCGATCGAGGATTACGCGGCGACCTACCGCATGCTCGGCAAATATTTCTCCTACGTGACGTTGAACGTTTCCTGCCCGAACACGCAGGATGGCTGCACGTTCCAGGAACCCCGCCTCTTGGCGCAACTTCTGGCCGCGATCGCGAGAGAAAAGAAAGCATGCCCGCTCTTTTTGAAAATCTCCGCGCATCTTACGGAAAAGGAAGTTGACGAGATCATTGCCGTCGTGAAAAGATATCCGCTGGTTGACGGATTCGTTGTCGGCAACCTCGGGAAACGGCGCGAGGCCCTGAAGCTGAAATCGCCGCCGGAGCGCCTCGCGCTCATTCCTGATGGCGGCATATCCGGCGCGCCGGTCCGCGACCTTACCACCAACCTCATCCGCCACCTCTATCGCGCGACGAAAGGCGCGTACGTTATCATCGGCGTCGGCGGCATCTTCACTGCGGAAGACGCCTACGAGAAGATCAAGGCCGGCGCATCGCTCGTCCAAGTCATTACCGGCCTCATCTATCGCGGCCCCACCGTCGTAAAGAAGATCAATCGCGGGCTCGTCAAGCTCCTCCGGCGCGACGGCTACTTGAACGTTGCCGACGCCGTCGGAGGAGCGGCATCGTTAAGGCAACCGCCAAGGTAGACTCCGGTCTCCGGCGCTGCCGCTTATTTCACGTAATATTTTTTCTTGATCTCGCCCTCCTCCTCTTCCTCAAACTCCGACTTCCGCTTTTTCGCCGCCGCCGCCATTTTCTTCAGCTCGCCGTCGCTCAATTTGCCCAATTCCTTCACGCGCGGCACGAGATATTCCTTCGTGTTCCGCGACGGGTCATCCAGCACCTCTTCCAAAAGCGGGTAGAGCACGAGCCCCACGCGCGGGCTCTGCGGAATGCCGAGCATTTCCATCACATCCTCGCCGCGCACGGCGAGCATCTTCGGCAAGATGGGATCGCGCCGGACCTTTTCCACCATGAAGAGCAAATGGCGCAGCTTGTAGGGCACCGCCTTTTCCACGCCGGAACCGATGCGGTCGGCTTCGCGCACTTTGATGAGGTCGTCAATGTTCTCCAGCCCTACGCGCGCGATGAACCGCCGCACGCCGGCGGGCGAGACGACGTCCACCTCGTAATTGAACATGTGCCGCCGCACGAGGTGCGCGACCCGCTCAACGAAGTCTTTCGGGAATCGCAGGCGATCGAGCGCCCTCGCCGCCATCTTTGCGCCGATGTATTCGTGCTGGTAAAAGGTGGCATCCGGCCCCTCGCCCTGCTTCGCGCGCGGCTTGCCCACGTCGTGGAGGAGCGACGCCATGCGCACTTCCAGCGAGTAGTTTTGCTTCGCGGCATAGTCCAGCGCGCGCACGCTATGCTCAAAAACGCTGTAGACGTGGTGCTTGTTCTGGCTGACGCCGATGCCATCGCGCAGCTCCGGCAGGACGTACTGCAGGAGGCCGAGCTCCTCGAGCAGGATGATCCCCTTCGCCGCGCGCGGCGTCATGAGCATTTTCACGAGCTCGTCGCGCACGCGCTCCTTCGCGATGAGGTCCAGCTCGCGCGACTTCGCCTCGATCGCGCGGCGCGTTTCCATGTCGATCTCGAAATCCAGTTCCGCCGAGAGCCGCACGGCGCGCAAGAGGCGCAGCGCGTCCTCGCCGAACCGCTGCTCCGCCCCGCCGACCGTGCGGATGGCGCGCGCCTTGAGATCGGCCTTGCCGCCGAAGGGGTCCACGATATCGCCCTTCGGGTCCATCGCGAGCGCGTTCACGGTGAAGTCGCGGCGCGAAAGGTCTTCTTTGAGCGTCTCCGCGAATTTCACCTCGTCCGGATGCCGCTGGTCGCTGTACCGCCCCTCGATACGGTAGGTCGTCGCTTCCACCACTTTCAACTTCGGGTCATCCGCGTCGGTCTTCACGCCGACCGTGCCGAACTGGTTCTCGTAGACGCTCTCCGGAAACAATTTTTGGATCTCCTCCGGCCGCGCGTTCGTCGTCACGTCCCAGTCCTTCGGCTCGCGGTCCAAGAGGATGTCCCGCACGCAGCCGCCCACGAGATACGCCTCAAACCCGGCCGCCGCGAGGGTTTTTACGATTTCCGCCACCTCTTTTGGAACAGCGATCTTCACCATGGACTCCACCATACTATAACGGAATGGCTCCGGAAAGGCGCGCCAACGGCGCGGGCAGAGGGACTACCGCACCGCCGCGCCGAACTGCTCGGCGGTCCGCTTCTCCAAGGCGCGGTGCAAGACATCCACCTCGTCGTTCGTGAGCGTCCGGTCCGGGCTGCGGTAGACGACGCGATAGGTATAGCTCGCCTTGCCAGCGCCGAACTTTTTCGCATCCTCGTACTTGTCCAAGAGCGACACCTCTTCCACGAGATCGCCGCCCGTGTCGCGGATGACGTCGAAATAATCGTTCGGCACGAAGCCGCTCGCGACGACGAACGAGATGTCGCGCGTGACGGGCGGATACTTGCTCACTTCTTTG
>CAZDJP010000056.1:0-3077 GCA_964505865.1 uncultured Candidatus Saccharibacteria bacterium | reverse complement strand
TTTCGAGCGCCATGGGGTTTGTGCTTGCGGTTTTTGCTCGCGGCGTGCGGCGCGCAGCTATTGCGGCTGCACGTTATATTGTCCGGACACGCTCCAGATATTTTCCACGCCGCGCGCGAAGTTCGCGAATGCGCCATAGACGGATCCCATCCCGTTCCGGAACCATTCGCCGATGTCCTCGCCCGCCGGTGCGGCAGACGCCGCGGATGTCCCAAGCGCCGCTGTTCCCGGCGCGGTTCCGCCGGCCTGCGCGGCGGCCGGCGGCGCATTCTCCGCCACGGGCGCCGCCGGCTGCGCGAGCGATGCAAGCAAGCCGTTGAAATACGCGAGCCAGACATAGATCACGATCGCCATGACGACGGCGGTGGCGGCGATAAGCACCCGTCTTTTCACCGGTTCCGGCAGCGTCTGCAGATATTCTAAAAACCCCTTATGCGCCTCGTCCATAGGTGTCATGCGGCGCCGTGCGCCGGAGAGCATGCGCTACGCGCGGCTATGCCGCCGCCAAAACGACCGGCCGGCCTTTGTCGCCCGCGATGTCCTTCTGCCGGAACACGAACTTGTCCGTTTTTTCCGCCTTCTTTCCAAGCGCTTTCAGAAATTCGTCGGGATTTTTGTAAAAGCTCGGCACGATGACCCGCGCTTCAAGCTGCTTTGCGATCTTTGCCGCGACCTCCGGCTCCAAAAAATGGCCGCCTCCCACGGGCAAAACAAGGACATCCGGGTCAGAAAATTCTTCCATGAGCGCCGCATCCATCGGCTTCGACAAATGCCCGAGGAAAACGAATTTCATGCCTTCCCACTGCGCCGCGTACGCCGTTTTTACGAACCTCTCCGTGGACTCGCCCGCGACGGGAAAGCCAAGCACCTCGATGCCTTTTATCTCGTACTCGCCGGCGAAGGAAATAGTTGCTTCATCCGCGCCCGCGGCGCTCGCCGCGGCCGGCGCGAGCGGATCCGCAGCGGGCACGAGCGTCCGCAGCGTGAGGTCCGCCTTCAGCCGGTTGTTCTCCGGATCAATCAAAACAGAGGTGTCGCCGCTCTGCAGCCGGAAACACCCGTTGCCGAAATAATTGAGCACCATACCCGCTTATGATAGCCGAAAATCGGCGATATTGCAATGAGAAAATCGGCGGTATATAATGGAGCCCATGCCGAACACGGAGGATAAAAACGCGGCCGCCGCGACGCTCGCACAGGTCATGAAAACGGAGCTTTCGGCCGCCGATTGGCCGAAAGAAGGAACCGTCGTGGAAGTGACGCTCATGAAGAAGATGCAGCGCACGGCGTACTTTGACATGGATCGCTTCGGCACGGGCATCGTGTACGGCGCGGAATACCAGAACGCGCGGGAGTCGCTCCGCAATCTCAAGCCGGGCGACAAGATCCATGCGAAGATCGTGGCGCTCGACGGCGCTGACGGCCGCATCGAGCTCTCCCTCGCCGAAGCGGACAAACAGAAGGCCCTCCAGCAAGCGAAGGAGCTCGCGGAAGCGGGCGAGGTCGTGAAGGCGAAGGTGGCCGGCGCGAACGCGGGCGGCCTTATGGTCTCCATAACGGCGGCGTCCGGCGAAGAACTCAAGGCGTTCCTTCCCGTTTCGCAGCTTTCGCTCGAGCATTATCCAAAGGTCCCGGACGGCGACCGCACAAAGATCGCCGAGGAGCTCAAGAAGTTCGTTGACCAGGAGCTCTCCGTGAAGATCATTGACGTGAACGCGCGCACGGGAAAGATCATCGTTTCCGAGCGCGAGGTGCTCTCAGCGAACATGAAAGATCTCCTCGCCGCTTACGCCGTCGGCCAGGTCGTCCCTTGCATCGTCTCCGGCGTCGCCGATTTCGGCGTCTTCGTCCGCTTCGCCGACAACCCGCAGATAGAAGGCATGATCCACATTTCGGAGCTTGATTACAAGCTGATCGATAACCCGAAGGAGCTTGTCAAGGTGAACGATGAGCTGCAAGCCAAGATCGCGGATATCAAGGAAGGCCGCGTCTACCTCTCTTTGAAAGCGCTCAAGGAAGACCCTTGGGCGAAGATCGGCGAGGGCATGAAGGCGGGCGCGACCATTGAAGGCCGCGTCTACAAGCTGAATCCGTTCGGCGCCGTGATCGCTTTGCCGGGCGACCTCCAAGGGATGGTCCACATTTCAGAGTTCGGCGGCCAGGATGAGATGAAGGCGGCGCTCGCCGTCGGACAATCGTACCAGTTCGCGATCGACGCGGTGAAGCCCGAGGAGAAGCGTATAATGTTGAAGGTGAAGAAGTAGGCCGCGGTAGCTCAGTGGCAGAGCGCAGCCCTGAAGAGGCTGGCGTCGGGGGTTCGATTCCCTCCCGCGGCACCAAAAGTTTTTCTATCAGCGCTATTGCCATCGCGCGCTCGCGGTGGTACCCTTCTCGCAGCGAACCGGCAACCTATTAAAGGAGGTGATGGCCATGATACCGGTTTCATTGGAGCCGCTCGCGATAAAGATCTTCGCAAGCGGCGCGATAAGGATAGCAGATCCCCTCGCCGGGGGATTCACGCTCCATGCGCACAAGTACCTCCCGCCGCATGCGCGAAAGGCGCCGATCTATATCGAGACAAGCGTCTTTCCGCAGACGGTCGTCGAGGAGGTCGCAGAGCGCATGGAGGCGCTCCTCATGCGCGACGATGTTGATCTCATCGGCATAGACGAGGTCGTAGGCGTCCCGAATGCCGGGAACCAGTTCGCCGAAGCGCTCGCGCGGCGGATGGGGAAGAAACTCGGCATTCTCGACAAAGCCGATCTCGTGGCCAAATGGGACCGGCTGCGCCGCGACGTGGAAAAGATGCGCCGCCCGTGGCATCCGCTCATCCTCCGCGGGCCGCGGGTGCTTCTCGTGGAGAACATCATAACCACGGGGGACAGCATCTGCATGACCGCCGCCGCGCAGATCCTTCCCGGCAATCGGGTGACCGACGTCGTTTCGGTATTCGACTGGCGGGGAAGCGCGGCGGAACGGCTCCAAGAGGCGCCCTTCAAGATGAATATCCATAGCCTTTTCCCCCTCCCAGACCTCTTCGAGTTCTACCGCGAGAGGGGGCGCATTTCGGACGGGGT
>CAZDJP010000055.1:0-3182 GCA_964505865.1 uncultured Candidatus Saccharibacteria bacterium | reverse complement strand
TCCTCCGGCCGCCGGCCGGCTTGCGCGATCTGATGCAATACCTCTTCGCGCCGGAAGACGAGCCGCTCCTTTTCGGTAAGGAGCGCGCGGTTCCGATCCTCCCACTCGCCGATCTTGTCCTTCGCCGTCGCGACCGCCGCGACCGCCGCCTTGAACTGCGCGTAGAACCCTTCCTGCTCTTCTTCAAACGCTTTTTCCTTCTCGCGGAGCGAGGCGAGATCGCGGTCGAGCGCCGCGAGATCGTTCCGGAGCTTCTCGAATTGCGGCCGGAAGGCGCGCGCCGCACCGTGCGCCGCACCGCCCGCCGGCTCCCCTCCCGGCATTTTCTCATCCGCGAGCGCATCGGCGAGCGCATCGTTGATCTCATCCAAAATATTCTCCACCGTCGCATGGAGCTCCAGCATTTCTTCTTCAAGCGCCCGTTCCAACTCGCTCTTCACCATCTTGACGATGCCCAAAAGCCGCTCCGCGGACGGCTCCCTCGCCCCGCTCCGCGGCGGCGCGGCGGCGGCCGCCGCGCCGACCGCGCCGACCGCGCCGGCTTGCGCAAGCTCTATCTGCGCCTCGATGCGGCCGAGGTCTTTCTGCAGCGCGCTCCGACGTTCCGCAAGCTTTTGGATCTCGCCGCGCACGGCTGCGAGCGCCTTTTTCTCCTCCGGCTGGCTCGCTTCTATCTCCGCTTGCCGCGCTTCCGCCGCGCGACGGCCGCCGTCGAGCGCCTCACGCTCTTTTCCGCTTGCCGCGATCTTCCCGTCCGCCGCGCGTATCTTTCCCGCCAAGGCGCGGAGCTGGAACCCGAAAAAACGCCGTTCCAGATCGCGCAATTCTTCCTCCATCGCGCCGCGTTTTTCCCACCGGCTCGTTTGGCGCTTCAGCGACCGCAGGTGCGGCAAGATCTCCTCAACGAGCGCCCTCGTCTTGTCCAAATTAATGCGGCTGTTTTTCAGCCGGCGCTCGGCGTCGGCTTTTTTCAATTGATATTCGCGCAGTCCCAAAAGCTCCTCTATCATTTCGCGGCGCTCGGCGGGCGCGGAACGGATAAAGAGGTCGCTGTCGCCCTGGCCGATGATGATGAGGCCGCGCGAGCCCATCCGCGCTTTCGCGAAAAAATCCACGAGGTCGCGCAGGAGCACCTCCGACTTGTTCAAAAAATATTTGCTGTCGCCGCCGCGCGAGATCTGCCGCGTGACCGCCACTTCTTCAAAATCCACCGGAAAAAATTTGTTCCGGTTCTCAAAATGCAGGCTTGCGGAGGCCATGCCGACGCGCGGCCGCTTCTGCGTGCCCGCGAAAATGAGGTCCTCCACCTTCCCGCCGCGCAGGTTCTTCGCATCGCGCTCGCCGAGGAGCCAGCGCAGGGCATCCACGATGTTGGATTTCCCTGATCCGTTCGGGCCCACCACCGCGACGATGCCCGCGGGGAATTCCAAGACCGTCTTCCCGGCGAACGATTTGAACCCGTTCAATTCCAGCCGTTTCAAAAAATTGGACATGTATCGGCGCGTTTCGACGCCCAAGATTATCTTCGCTGCTTTTTCAATGCGTTCTTCGCCGCCGCAAGCTCTGCCTCCTGCTTGGACGGCCCTTCGCCCTCCGCGACAAGCTTATCGCCGAAGTAGACGCCCATCCTGAAAAGGCGCCGGTGCGCCGGCCCTTCTTCGCCGAGCATCCGGTAGGCGGGCGTCAGCCGCAGTTTCTCCTGGATGAGCTCCTGCAGCTCGCTCTTCGCGTCGCGGTAGCTCTTCGTCTTCATTACCTCCTCCAAGTTCGCCATGACGAACTTCTTGACGAACGCGCCCGTCTTCGCAAGCCCCTCGTCAAGATACATTGCGCCGATCACGGCCTCGATCGCGTTCGCGAGGATCACCTCGCGCGCCTTGCCGGCATCTTTCCGTTCGCCGCGCGACATCAAAATAAACGGTTCCAAGCCGACGCCTTCGGCGACGCGTGCGAGCACCTGGTAGTTCACGAGCGCGGCGCGGAGCACCGTGAGCTTGCCCTCCGGGTAGCCGGGAAATTTCGCGAAAAGCTCCTCGGAAACGAGGAGTTCGAGCACCGCGTCGCCCAGATATTCAAGGCGCTCGTTGTGCGGGAGGCGCGACGACGGCATCTCGTTCAAATACGAGCGGTGCGTGAGCGCCTCCGTCAAAAGGTCTTTATCCTTGAATGCGACCCCTAATTTTTTTTCCAATTTTCCCAGGTCCATGTGGCGCCGCTCGAGGTCTTATGCCGCTTCCGCCGGCTTTTCCGCCGGTTTCCGGTTTCCGATCTCGCGGTAGATCGTGCCCAAGACGCCGTTCACGAACCGCGCCGCGTTCGGCCCGCCGTAATTTTTCGCGAGTTCTATCGCCTCGTTGATGGCCACCTTCGGCGGCACCTCCTCCGGATCGGCATAGAGCAATTCATAGAGCCCGACGCGCAAGATGTTCCGGTCGATGATCGCGATCTTCGCAAGCGGCCACTCCGGCGCCGCCTTTACCATGACATTGTCGATCTGCCTCAAATGCTCCACGATGCCCTTCAAGATCTTCCAGGCGAATTCCGGCTCGTCGATGCCGGGAGCGAACTCCGCGAGGTTGCGCTCCAAAATTTCCGTCACGTCTTTTTTTTGATGATAAAAATCCCACTCGTAAAGGGTTTGGAGGATGACCGTCCGTATTAAGTGTCGTGTTGCCATTTTGGGAAAGAACGTTGCCGCCGTTGCTTATTGCTGCTGGTCGTCCGCGGCCCGGCGCGACCGCCCTATTTCGCGCCGCATTGCGGACAAGCGCGGTGCCGCTCCTTCGGCGCCCCGCAGTTCTTGCAAACAAAGAGGCGCTGTTTTTTCATCGCGAGATGCGACCGGCGGCGGCCCGTTTTCCCTTTTGAATGATGCTTGACGGGTACTCCTCCCATGGATATCGGTGGCTTATGTTCGCATCATAGGTGATTTCTTAAGAAAGGTCAAACGGTGCGCGAGGCACGGGCCGCGGCGGACGAGCGCGCGCCGGTGCGCGGCCGTGCCGTAGCCCTTGTGAACTTCAAAGCCGTATGCCGGGTAGCGCTTCGCGAGCCGGCGCATAAACCGGTCGCGGTGCACCTTTGCGACGATGGAGGCGACCTTGATCGCGGCAATCTTCTCGTCGCCCCTCACAATGGTCTTCGCCACGGTTCTTGCGCGGGCCGGCGTCCCGCCGCGGCCG
>CAZDJP010000054.1:0-3197 GCA_964505865.1 uncultured Candidatus Saccharibacteria bacterium | reverse complement strand
CCGATCCGCTTCGCGGCGTCGCAGATCATCTTTATCTCGCCGTCGCGCGGCGAAATTCTTCCTTGCACGATGACCGGTGCGTTCGCCGTCCAAATGCCGGCCGTCTTCTCGTAGACGCTGTTGAAGACGACGATCTCAATGGATTTCTGCGACGCGTCTTCAATGGTCGCGAAGAGCATCGGCTGGCCGTTCTTCGCGTAGATCTTCTTGAGCTTCGTCACGACGCCGGCGGCGCGCACGGCCGCCCGCTCGTCTTTGATGGTCGCGAGCTCAGCGATCGGCTTCACGCCGGCGGCCTTCAGCTCGTCGGCGTACGCCGCGAGCGGATGTTCGGAAAGATAGAACCCGATGAGCTCCTTTTCCCATGCGAGCTTCAAGCTGTTCGTCGCGGGCTGGGCCGGCTTGAGTTTCAGTGTCGCGGCGGGAATCGTGTCGCCGAAGAGCGAGCCGCCAGTCGCCGCCATCGCCGCGCCGCCGCCGACCTTGCGCGCGGCGCTTGCAAACCGCAGGACGTCGTCCATATTTTCAAGCGCCTGGTTGCGCTCGATGCCGAGCGAATCGAACGCGCCGGCCTTCACCAAGCTCTCAATGGATTTCTTGTTCAAGTCCTTATGCTGGATGCGGAGGAGCACATCCTCGAAGTTCTTGAACGGGCCGCGGCGCGTCCGCTCGTCGATGATCGCGCGCGTGATCTCCTGCCCCACGTTCTTCACTGCCGCGAGGCCGAAGCGGATCTTTGCGCCCTCCGGCGTGAAAGTGACGAAGCTGCGGTTGATGTCGGGCGGCAAAATTTCCACGCCCGATGCCTTCGCTTCCTGGATGAGGAACGAGATGCGCTCTATGTCGCGCACTTCGGCGTTCAGGAGCGCGGCGAAGAACTCCTCGCGGTAGTGCGCTTTCAAATACGCCGTTTGGTAGCCGATCAAGGCGTAGCAAGCGGCATGGCTTTTATTGAAGCCGTAACGCGCGAACGGCGGGAAGAGCTCCCATATCTCCTTCGCCGTCCGCGGCGGGATGCCGTTTTTGACCATGCCTTTGACGAGCTTTTCGCCCTGCTCGTCAAGGAGCGATCTGATCTTCTTGCCGATCGCCTTGCGCAGCGTGTCCGCTTCGGGGAGCGTGTAGCCCGCAAGGTCGCGGGCGATCTGCATCATCTGTTCCTGGTAGACGCCGACGCCGTAGGTGTTCTTGAGGATCGGCTCGAGCTTGGGATAGACATAGGATATTTTTTCTTTCCCCTGTTTGCGCTTGATGAAAGAGGGGAGCTGCTCCATCGGCCCCGGCCGGAAAAGGGCGACGAGCGCGATGATGTCCTCGAACTGCGTCGGCTGGATCTCTTTCATATACCGCCGCATGCCCGCGCTCTCGAATTGGAACACGCCGGTCGTGTCCGTTTGCCGGAGCAGCCGGAACGTCGCCTGATCGTCGAGCGGGATGTGCGAAATGTCCACCGTTTCGCCGCGGAGCTCTTTCACGAGCCGGACGGTGTCCTCGATGATCGTGAGGTTCTTCAGGCCGAGGAGATCGATCTTCAGCAATCCGAGGTCTTCCACGGCGCGCATCTCGAACTGCGTGATGATGATGTCTTTTTCCTGCGGCGCGAACTGCAAGGGCACGCGCTCCATAAGCGGTTCCTTCGCGATCACGGTGCCGCAGGCGTGGACGGACGCGTGCCGCGCGACGCCCTCCAAATGCCGCGCGGTGTCTATCAATTTTTTTGCTTCCGGGTTCGCGTCGTAGAGCGCGCGAAGCTCGGCGACGCGCTTCAGGCATTCATCCAGCCATCCCTCTTTCATGCCTTGCGTGGGGTTGAAGGGGATGAACTTCGCAATCTGGTCGCAGAAGCCGTAGGAGTAGCCCATCGCGCGGCCGGCGTCGCGGATCGCCGCGCGCGCGGCCATCGTCCCGAAGGTGATGATGCGCGCCACGCGGTCCTCGCCGTACTTCTCGCGCGCGTAGGCCAAGACCTCGTCGCGCCGCGTGTCCGCGAAATCAATGTCAATATCCGGCATTTGGATGCGCTCGGGGTTCAGGAACCGCTCAAAGAGGAGGCCGTACGCGAGGGGGTTGATGTCCGTGATGTCCAGAACGTAGGACACCAAGCTGCCCGCCGCGGAGCCCCTGCCCGGGCCGACCGCAATGCCGTGCGCTTTCGCCCACTGGATGAGGTCCTGCACGATGAGGAAATAGTCGGCGAAGCCCGTCTTTTCAATGACGCCCAGTTCGTATTCCAGGCGGTCGCGGACCTCCTGCGTCTGCGCTTCCGTCGTGAATTTTTTCGGCAGGCGTCCCTCGACGAGTTCGCGGAGATACGCATTCGCGGTCTTGCCGGCCGGTTTCGGGAAGTCGGGGAGGAGCACGCCGCCGAGCGCGAGCTTCACGTTGCAGCGCCCGGCGATCTTTACGGTTGACTCAAGCGCTTCGGGGATATCCTTGAATTTCTCCGCCATCTCTTCGGGAGAACTCACCGAAAAATCATCGGCCTTGAGGGTCAGCCGATCATCGTCCGACAGTTTGTTCCCAGTTTGGATCGCGAGAAGCACGTCGTGGTATTCAGCGTCCTCCTTGCGGAGATAGTGGCTGTCCTGGGTCGCGACAAGCGGGATGCCGGTCTCGCGCGAGAGCCGGATGATCTCCGGGCGGATCTGCACCGATTCGGGGACGTTCGGATGGTCGCCGATCTCCAGAAAATAATTGTCGGCGCCAAAGAGATCGCGATATTCCAGCGCGACGCGCTTCGCTTCCTCGTGGCGCCTGGCGAGGAGCGCGCGGTTCACTTCGCCGCCGATGCACGCGGAAAGCGCGATGAGCCCATCGTGATATTCGCGAAGCAGGTCCTTGTCCACCCGCGGGCGGTAATAGTAGCCCTCCAAATGGGCTTTGGAAACAAGCTTGATGAGGTTCTTCCAGCCGGTTTGGTTCTCGGCAAGAAGGATGAGGTGATAATATTTTTCGCCGGCCTCTTTGGAAAATCGGTCGCGCGGCGCGACGTAGGTTTCCACGCCGAGGATGGGCTTCACGCCGGCCTTCCTCGCCGCCTTGTAAAACTCCACCGCGCCGTAGAGCACCCCGTGGTCCGTGAGCGCGACGGCATCCATGCCGAGCTCTTTTACGCGCTTGACGAGCGGTTCTATCTTCGTGAGGCCATCAAGGAGGGAGTAATGGGAATGCGTATGAAGGTGGACGAATTGGGGCAT
>CAZDJP010000053.1:0-3226 GCA_964505865.1 uncultured Candidatus Saccharibacteria bacterium | reverse complement strand
CGCGGCGTCGCTCGATCAGGCTTTCGCCCATTGTCGAATATTCTCGACTGCTGCCACCCGTAGGTGTACGGACCGTATCTCAGTTCCGTCGTTGGGGGTCAGGCTCTCACCTCCCCTACCGGTCATCGCCTTGGTAGGCCGTTACCCTGCCAACTAGCTGATCGGACCTAGGCCGCTCTCAAAGCGTCTTGCGACTTTACCCTTTCGGGACCATCGGGAATTACCCCGCCTTTCGGCGAGCTGTGCCCGTCTTCGAGGTACGTACCAAGGTGTTACTAACTCGTTCGCCGCTCCTCAAAAGCATTGCTGCCCTTGAAGCGCTCGACTTGCATGCCTTATCCACGCCGCCAGCGTTCATCCTGGACCAGGATCAAATCCTCTGGTAAAAATTCAAGAAACATTGGGACAACTAAAAAACTCTCTACTGCTATTCAGTTGTAAAACGGCAGTCATTTCCGTCGCGTTCTATTATATGCCGCCCGCCGCGCTTGTCAATCCCCAAGCCGCCTGGTATACTCCCTCTCATGAAGACCGATATCCATCCGACCTACTATAAGGAGGCGCGCGTCACCTGCGCCTGCGGCGCGACGTCCACCGTCGGCGCGACGAAGCCTGATCTCCGCGTGGAGATCTGCTCAGAGTGCCATCCGTTCTACACCGGCGAGGAGAAGCTCATCGACACCGCGGGGCGCGTGGAGAAGTTCAAGGCCCGCCGCGCGAAGGCGGTCGCTCCGGCGCCGAAGAAGGTGCGCGTAAAGAAGCAGGCGAAATAGCGCCGCCCGCATCCGAGCCGTTCGGGCCGTGGTACGGACATGAAGCGCGAACAAAGCGCTCTGACTTTTTTCCTTCCCAAAACCCGAAAGTAGGCTGGGCGGCGCGAGCGGCACTGCCGTGGGCTTTCTTTTTTAAAAAATGAAGATGTAATGAAGACGGCTCTGACAATCCAATATCCGAAACGGAGGTATAAATGGCGCGGCAGGCGCAGCAGCAGTCGCTCGATGGAATTCGCGTCTGGATCGTAGTGGTCGTGTCGGCGCTCGGCGCATGGCTCGTCTTGCTCCTTGTGCATCCGTCGCTCGCCATGCTCTCCATGCAAACCTATTGGTGCAGCGAGTCCAGCATCCATTTCTGGCAGCTGCGCCACCATGGGTTTGTCGTATCAACGATGATCGCGGCGGCGTTCGGAAACGCCTCCGCTTTCAATCTATGGTTTTTGAGCTACCAGGACCTGCGGGAATTCCCCCGCTTGGAACGGTGGCTCAATAACCACGTTGTCATGAACGGCAGGTATTTCGACGGCTGGCTGCGATACGCCGTCGCTGCCAGCGTCATGGTCTTCTTTGCGATCGTCTCGGGCGTGATCCTCGCGCGCCGGCTGGATGCAAACAAATGGATCACTCTCGGTATTGTGTTCGGCGCGTGCACCGTGAGGAATTTTTTCTGGGGATGGTTCTTGCTGTTCATTCCCCAGCGTGGACAGACGATTGCAAGCATCATCGTCCTCGGCGTCGTCGCGGCCATCACGCTCAAGGACGTTAAAGGGATCGCGGCGAGGCCGGCGGCTCCTCCTGCCGCCATTCATGGCCCCTGATATTCCCCGGGGCCCGTTTTTTTATTTTTTCGCCAGCAGCTCGCGCACCTTCGCAACGACAGCGCCGAGGTCCGCGGTCTTGTCAATATACTCCGCCATCCCGAGCGCCTTCGCGAGCGTGCCGCGGTCGCTCATCGTACGTGGCCACGGATCCCGCAGGCTGCTCAAAAACGCGATAGGGATATCCCTAGCGGATGGGTCTTGCTTGATCTGGAGCGCCGCATCGGTGCCCGTCTCGCCCGGCATATGGATGTCCATGAGGATGAGATCGGGATGCAGCTTCGCAGCCGCGTCGACGCCCTCTTTCGCGTTATAGGCGACAATGGGATCGTAGCCCGATGCTGCGAGCTTCGCCGACATGATCTCGAGGAAGCTCTGTTCGTCGTCCACGACGAGGATGAGCGGTTTCGCCCTCATGCAAGCAATCCGCGTATTTTTTCCACAAGCGCGTCGAGGCCCTCCGTCTTCTTGAGATAGGCCTGCGCGCCAAATTCCTCGGAGAACTTTCGGCTTATCTCCTGCATGTCCTGCCGCGGGTCGCCCAGGCTCGTGAGGAACGCGACTTTCACGTCCTTCAGTTTCGGATCGTCGCGCATCTTCAAGACTGCCGTCGCGCCATCCATCACCGGCATCTTCACGTCCATGAGGACGAGGTCCGGCGCCTCGTCTGCCATTTTTTTGAGCGCCGCCTCGCCGTTCTCCGCGGCCGCCACGCGATAGCCGGCGGCGCCGAGCTTTGCGCTGAAAATCTCCCGGAAGTCCGGTTCGTTGTCAACTATAAGAATGTAAGGTTGCCCCGGCATGGGTTTGTTATCATTATAGCATAGCGGGAAAGGGCGGCAGCATTGCGCCGTCGTGGGCTCTCTTTAACGCCGTCGCAATGCTGCCGCCCTTTCCCGCATACATATTCAGCAACAGACCCATGACGGCCAACAAGATCATTTTGGAGATTCGGGCCGGGGCGGGCGGCGACGAAGCCGCTCTTTTCGCCGGGGACCTCGCGCGGATGTACCAGCGCTACGCCGCGAAGCGCGGCTGGCGGTTCTCCCCGCTTGATTCCAATGCGACGAGCTTGCAGGGCTTCAAGTCGTTCGTCGCCGAGGTGCAGGGCGAAGGATGCTACGAGGCATTCGTGCACGAATCGGGCGTCCATCGCGTCCAGCGCATCCCGAAAACCGAGCGGTCCGGCCGCGTGCACACGTCCACCGCATCGGTGGCGGTCCTGCCGATCGTGGAGGCCCGCGAAGTAGCGATCGCGCCGAGCGATATTGAAGTGACCTTTTCCCGCGCGGGCGGCCCGGGCGGGCAAAACGTGAATAAGGTGGAGACGGCCGTGCGCATCCTCCACAAGCCGACCGGCATCGTCGTCGCCTCGCGCGAGGAGCGTTCGCAGCACGCGAACCGCGAGAAGGCGATGGACGTGTTGCGCGCGAAGCTCTATGAAATAGAACAGCACAAGGCGTCGGGCTCCGTGACCGATCTCCGCCGCGAGCAGATCGGCTCAGCCGACCGCTCGGAAAAGATCCGCACCTACAACTTTCCCGACGATCGCATCGTAGACCACCGCATCGGGAAGAAATGGCACAACATAGAGCGCATCCTTGAGGGCGATATGGATCCCATCGTGGAGGCGTT
>CAZDJP010000052.1:0-3341 GCA_964505865.1 uncultured Candidatus Saccharibacteria bacterium | reverse complement strand
TCCATCGAAACATCCTTGAGCTCGGCGAGCTTCTTCACGACCTCGAGGACGTAGGCCGGCTCGTTGCGCTTGCCGCGCCACGGGGCGGGCGCGACGTAGGGCGCGTCGGTCTCGGAGAGGATGCGGTCCGGCGGAAGCGCCTTGACGATCGCGTCATAATCGCCTTCGCTCCTCCCCTTCCGCGGCGGGAACGTGACGGCGCCGCCGAACGTGAACAAGAAGCCGAGTGCGAGGAGCTCGCGCGCGTCGTCCGGCGTGCCGGTGAAGAAATGGATGATGCCCGGGCCGCCCGGCGCGCGGAGATCGGCGCGGCGTTCCTTTAATATTTGTATAAGGTCGGCGAAGGCATTGCGGCAGTGGACCATGAGCGGCTTCCCGACCTCGCGCGCGAGCGCGATCTGCGCGAGAAACGCCGCTTTTTGCCGTTCCATCTGCTCTTCGCGGCTCTCGTGCTCGCCGAAGCGGAAATAGTCCAGGCCGCACTCGCCGATCGCGACCGTCTTTGGGTGGCGCGCAAGCTCGCGATACGCCGCCGCTTCAAAGACCTCGCCGCGAGAGACGAACGCCTTCGCCGCTTCCCCGCCGCCGAGCTCGTCCTCGTCATGATAGGATTTCGCCGTATGGATGGGATGGAGCCCGACCGCGGCATAGAGGCCGTCATGCTTTTCCGCGAGCGCGACCGCCGCGCGCGAGGTCGCGATCTGCGTCCCCACGTTCGCGAACCGCACGCCGGCCTCGCGCGCGCGGGCGATGACCGCGTCGCGGTCGGCGTCGTAGGCGGAGAACTGGACGTGGGTATGGGCGTCGAAGAGATCCATGGACAACGTTGCGCGCCTATTGGATCCGCGGGAAAAGCGCCTCTGGCTTTCTAACCTTCAAACTGCCGTCCCAGACGAGCGACTTCGTTATTTTCTCCGCGGTTTCAGGCATAAACGGCGCAAGGACGGCGGCAATGTTATCAAGGAGGACGACGAGGTGGTAGAGCGCCCGCCGCCGTTCCGCCGCCTCCCTGATCTCCCATACCTTCTTGTCGTTCACGTAGCGGTCGCCGAAAGAGATGGCCGCCCAGACGGCGGCGAGCGCGTCGCCGAACTTGAACGCGGCGAGCTTTTCGGCGACCGTGCGCTTCATTGCGCCGATCTCCCTTTCGAGATCGCCGTCAAGCTTCTCGCCGCCCGCCTCGCCGCCCGCCGCGCCGAACGTTTCCTTCTCCGCGAGCGCGAGCACGCGCGCGGCGAAGTTGCCGAGGCCGTTCGCGAGGTCGCCGTTGTAGCGCTCGCGGAGCTTTTCCTCGGAAAAGTCGCCGTCTTCGCCGTAGGGCACTTCGCGGAGCAGAAAATAGCGCAGCGCGTCGCGGCCGTAGCGCGCGGCGAGCGCGAGCGGGTCCACGGTGTTCCCGAGCGACTTCCCCATCTTCGTGCCGCCCACCGTGAGGAAGCCGCTCGCGATGACCTGGCCGGGCAGGGGCAGCCCCGCCGACATGAGCATCGCGGGCCAGATCACGGCATGGAAGCGCACGATGTCCTTCCCGACCGCATGGATGTCGGCCGGGTGCCCCTCCCACCCTTCAATGCCGACCGCGGAAACGTAGTTCACGAGGGCGTCGGCCCAGACGTAGATCGCCTGGTGGGGATCGTTCGGCACGGGAATGCCCCACGCTTCGCGGTCGCCGCGCCGCTCGCGCGAGAAGCTCACGTCTTCCAAGCCGCGCCCGACGAAGCTCTTCACCTCGTTGAACCGGTGCGCGGGCGCGACGAAATCGCCGTGCGCTTCATAGAAATCCAAGAGCTGTTTTTGATATCTGGAAAGGCGGAAGAAATAGTTCTCCTCGGCCACCGGCTCCGGTTTCGTCTTATGTTCCGGACAAAGGCCTTCGGCCGTGAGCTCCTCGGGCCGCAGGAACGCCTCGTGTCCCTTGCAGTACAGGCCCTCGTAGCGGCCCTTATAGATATCCCCCGCCGCCTCAAGCCGCGACCAAAACTCCTTCACCGTCTCCACGTGCCGCTCTTCCGTCGTGCGGATGAAATCGGTGTTCGCGATGCCGAGCCGTTCCCAAGCCGCGCGCCACGCTTCGGCCAGCCGGTCGGTATACGCGCGGACCTCCTCGCCGCTCTTGCGGGCCGCCTCCACGGTCTTTTGCGAATTTTCGTCCGTGCCGGTCAAAAAGCGCACGTCCGCCCCCTGCGCCGCCCGCCATCGCGCCAAGGTATCCGCAACGATCGTTACATAGGCATGGCCGATGTGCGGCTTGTCGTTCACATAAAAGATCGGCGTCGTGATGTAGAAAGTATCCATTGCGTCCTTGATGGTCTTCAAAAGCGCGGGCGGCGTTACGTGGCGCCGGCGCGCTTTTTCGTGGACCATTCCTGTATGACCTCCTGGAAGACGCCCGCGGCCGGCACCGAGATGATGATGCCCAAAATGCCGCCGACCTCGGCGCCGATCAATAAGGCGACGATGACGATGACGGGATGGATGCCCACGATCTGCTGGTTCAGAAGCGGCACGAGGATGTTCGCCTCGAACTGCTCGGCGATGACGAAGAAGATCAAGGTATAGACGGCGAGCGTCGCCGAGGTGGAGAGCGCGGCGATCACGGCGAGCGCGCCGGAGAGGAACGGCCCCACGAACGGCACGATCTCGAAGATGCCGGCGAGGAACGCGATGAGAAGGGCGTATTTCACGTGGAGCAGCGAGAGGCCGGCCCAGACGGTGAAACCGAAAATGAGCGAGAGGAGGATCTGCGTCCGGAACCAGTTGCTGATGAGCTTCCGCGAACGCTCGTAGATGCGGAGCGCGGTAGATTCGGACGCGGGCGGGATGACCACCTTAAGGAACCGTTCCACGCCGTCCTTCGTGAGGCTTAAGTAGAACGAAGAGAGGATGACCGCGACCGCGAGGCCGACGCTGCCCAAGGCGTTCGAGAAGAAGGTGAAGGGCGACGTGCTGCCGGCGAAGAGGGACGAGGACAAGCTCTGCAGCGCGCCCGTCGCGGAGCCCGTGCCAGCGAGGTGCAGGAATGAACCGAGATTTTCGCCGAGCGCGCTGCCGCCGGTTGCGGAAAAAATGGAGTTCAGCTCCACGAGGACGATCGGCGCGAGGGAATAGACGATGAACACGACGACGAGCGCAAGAGCAAGGAAAATAAGGATGACGCTCACGCTGCGCGGGAGGCCCGCCCGCTCCACGAGGTTCACGAGCCCTTCAAGGCCCGACGAGATGATGATCGCGAGAAAAAGGCCGAGGAGTATCTGCCTCCCGGCGTAGAAGATCGCGACGAGCACGACGAAGAGGAGTATCCGCCAGAGGCTCGCCCATGAGATCTCGTACAGCTTGTTATC
>CAZDJP010000051.1:2163-3373 GCA_964505865.1 uncultured Candidatus Saccharibacteria bacterium | reverse complement strand
TGGTGGACCCGAGGGGGATCGAACCCCTGTCTGCCGGATGCAAACCGGCTGCTCTGCCATTAAGCTACGGGCCCGGACATCATTGTTATACCGCGATTTGACCGGGATGAGAAGCAGTGCTATGCTCAGTTTAGTCTTCCGGCCCGAACCGGAGGGCAGCGTGGGAAATGGCCCTCCCGCCGCGCATTAGGCGGGAGGGCAACCCAAAGGACAGGGACGAGCGGGCATGGACCCATCCACCATGAAGGATGGTACCGGCCCGCTCATTTTATTTAGCCCATTATTTGACTCACGGCGCAGGATGCATTACTATTCCTAATCGTATGCCGACCATCGGCCAGCTGATCAAGCGGGGAAGGACGCCGCAAAAGGCGAAGACCAAGGCGCCGGCGTTGTCGTTCTATTTTAATTCGTTGAAGAACCGGCCGGTGGATTCCGGGTCGCCGTTCAAGCGCGGCGTGTGCGTGAAGGTATTCACGACGACGCCGAAGAAGCCGAACTCGGCGCTCCGGAAGGTGGCGCGCGTGCGGCTCACGAACGGCATGGAGATAACTGCTTATATCCCTGGCGAAGGCCACGCTTTGCAGGAGCATTCTATCGTTATGGTCCGCGGCGGCCGCGTGAAGGACCTGCCGGGCGTGCGGTACCATGTCGTCCGCGGCGTTTTGGACTCGACGGGGGTGGAGAACCGGAAGCAGCAGCGGTCGAAATACGGCGCGAAGCGGCCGAAATAATTCCAATGCGAAAAAAGCGCGTTTATAAAAAATACCACAAGCCCGACATCGCGCATGGCCGCGTGGAGCTTGGCCGGTTCATCAACTATGTGATGCGCGACGGGAAAAAGTCCGTGGCGGAGCGCGTGGTCTACGATGCGCTTGCGAACATAAAGGCGGCGACGAAAGAAGATCCGGTCGCGGTGTTTGAAAAGGCGATAGAGAACGCGTCGCCGCTCCTGGAGGTCGCGTCGCGCCGCGTGGGCGGCGCGAACTACCAGGTGCCGCGCGAGGTGCGCCCCGAGCGGCGGTTCATCCTCGCCGTCCGCTGGATCATCGGCGCCGCGCGCTCGCGGAAAGGGAAGCCGATGGCGGACAAGCTCGCGGAAGAGCTCATGGCCGCCGCGAAGAACGAGGGCGCCGCGATAAAAAAGAAACAGGACACGCACCGGATGGCCGAGGCGAACCGCGCCTTCGCGCACTTCGCGCGGTAGAGC
>CAZDJP010000051.1:0-2063 GCA_964505865.1 uncultured Candidatus Saccharibacteria bacterium | reverse complement strand
ATGCCCCGACAGTATCCGATCGAAAAGACGCGCAACATCGGCATCATCGCCCACATTGACGCCGGGAAGACGACCGTCTCCGAGCGGGTGCTTTTTTACACGGGCGTCTCGCACAAGATCGGCGAGGTGCACACGGGCGACACCGTGATGGATTGGATGGAGCAGGAGCGCGAGCGCGGGATCACGATAACGTCCGCGGCAACGACCTGCTTCTGGACGCCGACGTACCGCGCGGGCGCGGCGGACCGGAAGCAGTTTGAGCACCGCATCAACCTGATTGACACGCCGGGACACATTGATTTCACGGTGGAGGTGAAGCGGTCGCTCCGCGTCCTGGACGGGGCAGTTGTCGTCTTCGACGGCGTCGCGGGCGTTGAGCCGCAGTCGGAGACGAACTGGCGCTATGCGGACGAATATAACGTGCCGCGCATTTGTTTTATCAATAAACTGGATCGCATGGGCGCGTCATTCATGAAAAGTTTTCAATCTATAAAAGACCGCCTTACGCAGAACGCGATCCCCGTGCAGCTTCCGATCGGGCTTGAGGGCGCCTTCAAAGGCATCGTGGACCTGCTTCTTAACAAGGCGTACGCATTCGAGGGGGAGCACGGAGAAAAAATAGTGGAACTGCCCATCCCTGGCGACATGATGGCGGACGTCGCTAAACACCGCCACGAACTGATAGAAAAGATAGCGGAGAACGACGACGATGCGATGGCGGCGTATTTGGACGGGAAGGAGATCGGGGTTGATGAATTGCGGCGCGTACTGCGCAAGGCGGTCATAGCGGGGAAGATCGTCCCCGTGCTTTGCGGCTCGGCCCTGAAGAACAAAGGCGTGCAGTTCGTGCTGGATGACGTCGTGGAGTATCTGCCCGCGCCGACGGACCTGCCGCCGGTCAAAGGCCACGACCCGAAAACAGGCGCGGAGATGGAGCGCACGGCGAGCGACGGGGAACCCTTCTCCGCGCTCGCGTTCAAGATAGCGACCGACCCCTATGTCGGTTCCTTGGCGTTCTTCCGCAACTATTCGGGCGTCGTGAAGCGCGGCACCTATGTCTACAACTCAACGAAGGGCGAGCAGGAGCGCATCGGCCGCATCGTCCGCATGCACGCGAACGACCGCGAAGAGGTGGAGGAGGTCTACGCGGGCGAGATCGCGGCGATCGTGGGCTTGAAGGACACGACGACCGGCGACACGCTTTGCGATCCCGAAAAGCCGATAGTCCTCGAGAAGATCACGTTCCCCGAGCCCGTCATCGGCATCCGCATTGAGCCGAAGACGAAAGCCGACCAGGAGAAAATGGGCACGGCGCTGCACCGCCTCGCCGAGGAGGATCCGACCTTCCGCGTCGCGGGCGACCCCGACACGGGCGAGACCATCATCAGCGGCATGGGCGAGCTGCACCTTGAGATCATCGTGGACCGCATGAAGCGCGAGTTCAACGTGGAGGCGAACGTCGGCCGGCCGCAGGTGGCGTACAAGGAAACCATCATGGCCGAGGCGGAGGCCGAAGGGAAATACATCCGCCAATCCGGCGGCCGCGGGCAGTACGGCCACGTCTGGCTCCGCGTCCGGCCGCTTGAACGCGGCCAAGGATTCGTGTTTTTGGACGAGATAAAAGGCGGCATCATCCCGCACGAGTTCATCCCCGCGACCGAGAAGGGCGTCCGCGAAGCGCTTGACAAGGGCATCCTCGCGCACTATCCCGTGACCGACGTGGAGGTCACGTTGTACGACGGCTCGTTCCACGAGGTGGACTCGTCCGAAGCCGCGTTCAAGATAGCCGGCTCCATCGCGTTCCAGGAAGCCGCGAAGCGCGCGAAGCCCGTCATCCTGGAGCCAATAATGAAAATACAAGTTTTGGTGCCGCCCGATTTCATGGGCGAGGTCACGGGCAACCTGAACGCCAAGCGCGGGCGGATAGAGGCGCTCACCGACCGCCCCGGCCTCAAGGTCATTGACGCGAAAGTGCCGCTCTCCGAAATGTTCGGCTACGCCACCGAGCTCCGCTCCGCCTCCCAGGGCCGCGGCTCCTTCACCATGGAGTTTGACCACTACGA
>CAZDJP010000050.1:0-3374 GCA_964505865.1 uncultured Candidatus Saccharibacteria bacterium | reverse complement strand
GAGCGGGTAACGGGAGTCGAACCCGTATCTCGACCTTGGCAAGGTCGCATAATGGCCGCTATACGATACCCGCGCCTTACGGAACCATTATATATTCCCGCGGAGAAAATTCAACAAGCTGCGGATTTGACACCGGATACCCTACGGGGGTATCATGGAGGCGTGGACCAAGCCATCAAGAAAAGGGCCTTGCGGCGGCTCCATATCGTGAAGGGCCAGATCGGGGGCCTGGAGAAGATGGTCGGCGAGGAGGAATATTGCATAGACATCATCACGCAGTCCTCTGCCGTCAGGCAAGCGCTTTCCGGGATAGAGGGCCTGCTGCTGGAAAACCACCTCGCCACCCACGTAGTAATGCAGATGAAGGCGGGGAAAGGCAAAAGGGCCGCCAATGAAATTTTGAAGGTATATAAATTGTCGCAAAGAAAATAAATAAAAGATGAAATCGGCGCTCGCCACTGTGGTCGTGCTCACGGCAGCCGTCGCCCTCGCGTCGGGCGGATTCGCCATGGGCACCATGGGGCCGGGAAGCCACGCGAACTGCCTCGCGGCGATCCCCGGGAGCGCCCCGTGCGTCGGCGGCGCGGACCCGATCCAGTTCGCCGTCGCGCACGTGAGCGCCTTTCTCAGCGCATCGCTCGGCGTTGCGGGCCCTCTCACGCTCGCGTTCCTCCTCCTCTCCATGCTCTTTGCATGGCCGCCGGCCGCCGATGCGCTCGCGGCTTCCGCAACGGGTGCCGCTTTCTCCCGCATTTTTTCCGGGACCGCGGAGCGCATGGGAAAACAGCGGCATTGGATCTCGCTCCACGAAAAGCGGGATCCTTCGCTCGCTTACGCTGCAAGCAGATAGGCCAGCGCCAGCGCGCTCTCTGCTTGCAGCCCCCACCGCGCCATCCGCGATTTTTTTGCGCGCCAAAGCGAGAACCAACGAACATCATGGACAACGAACCAACCACTAACGAAACAGCAACCATTGAGGAATTCCTCAAGAAGATAGAATCGGTGAAAGCAAAGGCGGGCGTCGACCTCTCGACGGCGGAGGACCTGAGCATCGCCGTCATGAACCTCGTGAGCCTCGAAGAGCATTTTTTCTTCACGGCCGCGAAGACGAAGAAAGAAGAGTACTTCGATGCCGCTCAGGAGGTGAGGAGCATCCGCAAACAATTCCTCGCGCAGCTCATGCCCGAGAACGAGGGCGAGACGTGGTGCATCGCGAAGCACCTCCTCGCGGCCGCCATGCGCCTCATCGAGGTCGGCAACAAGCTGCGATCCGAAGGCGAAAAAAAGAAGGCCAAGCAGGCATTTGAAGGCGCTTACAAAGTGTATTCGCTTTTCTGGGCATTGAAACTCGGGCTCGTCGCGGGCGGCAAGGCGGGAAAGGGCGGTTCGCCGCTTGAAGAACTGGTCGCAAAGATGGCCGACTGCTGCGATGAGTGAGAAGAACCGGCCGTTGATCGCGAGCATCTTCGCGTCGGCGATCATCGTCGCGGGAGCGCTTCTCTACGCCGGCAGCGCGTGGAGAGGGGAAACCCGGCAAGCCGCTTCATCGCCGGCGGGATCGCGCGAGGCGGCATCCGCCCTCCAAGAAGAGGTCATTCCCGCGGACGGCGTGACGTTGCCGGCGCGCTGGGGCGACCTCGGCAAGCAGCTCGTCACCGCGGGCGTCATCGACGAGCCGCGGTTCGTTGCGCTCTATGCGAACCGCGGCGGGCTGCCGGCCGGCGCGAAGGCCCTCCTCGACGACGCCGATAACGGCGATCTCGTCATGACGCCGCAGAATGCCGGCGTCATCCTGGATCTCCTCTGGGCGCTCGGCCTCGGAAACAAGGATCCGATCCTTGAAAGCGGCCCCATGCAGGATCCGCGCTACGGCGGCGCGAAGAATTTCGCTTCCACGGGCGGCTGGACGATCGCGGTCGGCAACGCGATGGACCATTACGACGCCCATTCTTTTATCGCGCTCACCCCCGCAGAGCAGGCGCTCGTTGAGCAAGTCGCGGAGAACATCTATCGGCCGTGCTGCGGCAACCCGACCTCGTTCCCGGATTGCAATCACGGCATGGCGATGCTCGCGCTCCTGGAGCTCATGGCGTCGCAGGGCGTTTCGGAAACCGGCATGTATAAGGCCGCGCTTGCGGCGAATGCATACTGGTTCCCGGATACGTACCTCACGCTCGCAAGCTACTTCCGGAGCAGGGGCGTTGATTGGGGCGCGGTGGACCCGAAGACGGCGCTCGGGGCCGCCTATTCAAGCGCCCAAGGATACCGGCGAATTGAAAGCGAGGTCGCGCCCGTGCAAGCGCCGCCGTCGGGCGGCTGCGGCGCATAATAACGGCCATGGAAACCATCATCAGCGCATCGCTCGCCGCGGCGTTCATCGCCGGGATCGCGGCCTTGTTCGCTCCCTGCTGCGTCACGGTGCTCCTGCCGTCCTATTTCGGTTCCGTCTTCCGGACGCGGCGGAAGGTGTTCCTCATGACGTTCATTTTCTTCCTCGGCATCTTGACCGTGTTCCTGCCCTTGGGCCTCGGCTTCTCGATGCTCGGACAGTTCTTCAGCCGCTACCACCGCGAGATATTCACGGTGATCGGCGCGGCGCTCCTCGCGCTCGGCGTCTCGCTCCTTTTCGGGAAGCGGCTCCCGATGCCGAAGTCGCTCCGCATGAAGCCGGAGCTCACGGGCAACGAGAACGCGGGATCGGTCTATCTCCTCGGCATTTTCTCGGGGATAGCGACGACCTGCTGCGCGCCGGTCCTCGCGGGAGCGCTCGCGCTCTCGGTCCTGCCGGGCTCGTTCCTCTGGGGCATCGTCTACACCCTGGCTTACGTGCTCGGCATAGTGACGCCGCTCTTCATCCTCTCCGCGGCGCTCGACCGCGCGGCGCTTACCGATCGGCTCTTCGGCGCGCGGAAGCCGCTCACCTTCGCGCTCTTCGGGAAAACGTTCCGCGCGAGGATCTCCGATCTCCTTGCGGGAACGACCTTCGCCGTCATGGGCATCCTCACCCTCTGGTGGGCGTCCGTAAACCAGGTTGCGACGCAATCAATGCTCCAAGTGGACATCAACATCTTCCTTACGCAGCTGAACGATCTCATGGATCCGTTCATCGGATGGATCCCGCAGTATGCGTGGGCGATATTGTTCATCGGGCTCTTCGCGTACCTCGTTGCGCGCGCCATCAGGCAGTTCAGAAAAAACCATCACGAACATAACCAACAGATCAATGAAACCAATGAAAAAGAAAACACCGCTTGCCATTAAAATTGCGGGCATCATCGCCGCCGCCGCGGCCGTCTTCGGCGGCATCGCGCTCCTTGCGTATAGCCAAAGCGGCGCCGCGCACGAGGGCGGCAGCGCGGCCGTCGGCGCTTCCG
>CAZDJP010000049.1:0-3449 GCA_964505865.1 uncultured Candidatus Saccharibacteria bacterium | reverse complement strand
TAAGAATAGAAATCCACCAAAAGGCCGTTGCGGTCAAGGAGCTCCACTTGGTCGTGGTACTGGTCGAGCGGGCTTGACCCCGTCCAAACGTCCACTTGGTTTGAAAGGAAATGCGGATCGGAAAAGTAGGCGTCAAAGCACCAGTGGTAGTTGAAGCGGTCGGTGAGATACTGCTTGCAGGAATAATCGTAGGCCGGGACCTGCGGACTTCCAAGATCCGGCTCTCGGCAGCCGTTCAGCGAGAGGATGTAGTTTTGGCACGCGCCGCTGAACGCCTGCAGTCCCGCGCTCGTGATGTAGGGGCAGGTCTGCGGAAGTTCCGGGTTGAATTGGCTGCGGTTCGGCAGGTAGCCGATGCATTCGTTGAGCCGCAGGTTCACGGGCGCCGAGGTGGAATAGAGGTTCAACTGGTCGCCGTCCTTGAGGACGATGTCCGTCGGCGGATTGAGCCCGAGCGGGTCATAGACGTTCACCGCCTGCGGGATGAATTCGCCGCCGCGGTTCGTTTTGATCTGCCATCCCGCCATGTCGACGGTGGTGGAAGCGTTCGAAAAATCGGCATTGAGCGTGATCTGCCCGTAACCGGTCGCGCCGAGCACGCGGGGCGGCCCTGCGCTCACGCCGCCGAAGCGGACCTCATGGAAATACGGCGAAAGCTGGTCTGCGGAGAATCCTGTTGGTATCTCCGACGGATTGATCGTCTGCGTTCCATTGGAGGAAGGCGCGATGACGGTCCCGCCGCCATTCCCGCTGCCTCCGACGCTCCCTCCGCCTCCCGATGGCGGCTTCACTCCCGTATACGAAGGAACGGTCGATCTGAAATAGCTGATCCCCTGACCGATGGGGCCGGAATTATAGAGATACAGGCCGATGCCCGCGACGATGAGAAGGATGAAGATGAAACCGATGAGCTTGGGTGCCATGCTGCAATGTTTCGCGTACGCGGCTCCGCCCCTACGCGACAATGTTCACGAGTTTTTTCTCCACGTAGACGACCTTTTTCGGCGTCTTGCCGGCGAGCGCCGCCCGCACCTTCAGGTCGCGGAGGGCGAGCGCCTTCGCATCCTCTTCGGCGATCGCCGCATCCGCCTCCGCCGTGGCGCGCACCCGCCCGTTCACTTGGAAGACGAGCGTGATCGTCTCGTCCTTCACGAGCGCCGGGTCGTACTGCGGCCACGGCTCATGGTCCAGGTAGCCCGCATTGCCGAGCGCCGACCACAGCTCCTGCGCAAGGTGCGGCGCGAACGGATGGAGGATCTTCAGGAACGATCCAAACTCTCCGCGCGCGAGCGGCGCGCTTTTTTCAAGCTCGTTCAGCAGGATCATGAGCGCGGAAATGGCCGTGTTGAACTTGAACTGCGCGATGTCCCCGCCGACCTTCTTGATGGTCTTGTGGAGAAGGGCAAGCGTGGAAGCCGCGGGGGGGTCGTTCTTTGCATTGTTCTTTGCGCCGCCGCTCGCGAGCGCCGCGGCCGCCGCCTCGCCGTACTTCCACGCGCGCGCGAGGAACCGGTGCACGCCGAGGATGCTTTTCGGATCCCATGGCGCGCCGTCCTCGAACGGCCCCATGAACATCTCGTAGAGCCGCACGGTGTCGGCGCCGAACTCGCCTATGAGGTCGTCCGGGTTCACGACGTTGCCCTTGCTTTTGGACATCTTCCGGCCGCCTTCGCCGAGGATGAGGCCTTGGTGGCGGAGCTTGAGGAACGGTTCGCCGAACGCGAGGAGCCCCTCGTCGCGCAGAAACTTCGTCATGAAGCGCGAATAGAGGAGATGGAGCACCGTATGCTCCGCGCCGATCACGTAGAGGTCCACCGGCAGCCAGCGCGCGACCTTCTCCTTGCCAAAGATCTCGCGGCCGTTCCGCGGATCGGCATAGCGCAGGTAGTACCATGACGAATCCACGAACGTATCCAACGTTTCGGGATCCCGCTTCGCGGCGGCGGCGCACTGCGGACATTTCACATTTATAAATGCCTCCGAACTGGCGAGGGGCGGCACGCCCTTCGGGCGGTAGTTTTCCAGGTCGGGCAGGAGCACGGGCAGGTCCTTCTCCGGCACCGGCACGATGCCGCATTGCTCGCAGTGGACCATGGGGATCGGCACGCCCCAGTAGCGCTGCCGCGATACGGACCAGTCGCGCAGTTTGTACTGCGTCTTCACCGTGCCGCCGACGAATTTCGTGATCGCGGGTTTTGCTTTCTCCGACTCCATGCCATCGAATTCGCCGGAACCGACGAGGCGGCCGGCGCCCGCGTAGGCGGCGTCCAGCACGGGACAGATCGGCTCGGGATAGTTGCCGCAGATGACCTGCTTTACCGGCAATCCGAACTTCTTCGCGAACTCAAAGTCGCGCTCGTCGTGCGCGGGGACGGCCATGATGGCGCCCGTGCCGTAGGAACCGAGGACGTAATCGGCGACCCACACGGGGATCTCTTCCTTCGTCGCGGGATTCACCGCCTTCACGCCCTTCAATGCCACGCCGGTCTTTTCCTTCACGGTTTCCTGCCGCATGCGCTCGGTCTTGTGCGACGCCTTCCGGACGTACGTCCTCACCTCTTCCTTATTGAGAAGCGCGTCGTGCTCGTCGCCTATCGCGAGCGCGACCCACGGATGCTCCGGCGCGAGCACGAGGTACGTCGCCCCGAAGAGCGTGTCGGGCCGCGTCGTGAATACCTTGATAACCGCGCGTTCGCCGTCCGGGGGATTTTTCTTGAAACCGAGCGGGAAGGAAATTTCCGCTCCCTCGCTCTTCCCTATCCAATCCTCCTGCCGCTTCATGGTAGCCGCGGGCCAATCGAGGCCGCGCAGGCCGTCAAGTAATTCCTCCGCGTATTGCGTGATGCGGAAAAACCACTGTTCCATGTCGCGCTCTTCTATCACCGAGCCGCACCGTTCGCATTTGCCGTCAATGACCTGCTCGTTCGCAAGCACGGTCTGGTCCTTCGGACACCAGTTCACGCGCGCCTTCGCGCGGTACGCGAGCCCCTTCTTGAAGAGCAGGATGAAGAGCCACTGCGTCCACCGATAATACTCCGGCGACGACGTATTGATCTCGCGGTCCCAATCGTACGAAAACCCGAACATCCGCACCTGCCGGCGGAAATGGTCAACGTTCGCCCGCGCGACCGCCTTCGGGCTTTTCCCGACTTTGAGCGCGTAATTTTCCGTCGGGAGGCCGAAAGCGTCCCATCCCATCGTGTAGAGCACTTCGCGCCCGTTCATGCGCATATAGCGCGCATGGATGTCCTCCGCAATGTACCCCTTCGGGTGGCCGACATGGAGGCCGTCGCCGGACGGATACGGAAAGGTCTCCAATTGGTAATATTTCGGTTTCTTCGCGCCGTCGTCCGCGCGGAAAACTTTTTCTTCAAGCCATTTCTTCTGCCACTTCGCCTCTATCTTTTTCGGGTCGTACGTGGACATGGATACCCCCATTCTACGCCGGA
>CAZDJP010000048.1:0-3519 GCA_964505865.1 uncultured Candidatus Saccharibacteria bacterium | reverse complement strand
CAGCCGACAACATTTTTATCCAAAGACCCAGTCCCTTCAAAAATCTAGGGGCTTTGGTTGGTAGGGATCCTAACGAGGTCGTCCTATTACAACGCGATTCGGGTGCACCGCACATAGAATCGAACAAAAAAGGGCGTTATACTATCCCGTATGTCCGCACAGCCCGTGCTCGAGGTAAATCATCTTTCGAAGTCGTACGGAGAAAATCCCGCCGTCAAGGATATTTCGTTTACGGTAAAACCCGGCGAGATCGTCGGACTTCTCGGTCCGAATGGCGCTGGAAAGACAACCACGATCGACATGATCCTTGGGGTCCTGCAGCCAACGAGCGGTTCTATCACTATTGAAGGCAAGGATGTTTCCCGCGACAAAAGCAATGCTCTTGCGGCGACGAACTTCGCGGCAGTTTACGCTCAACTTCCCGGCAACCTCACCGTGTATGAAAATCTCAATATTTTTGGATTACTTTATAATGTGCCGAAGCGTCAAAACCGCATCAATGAGGTCATCAAGGAATATGGCCTTGAGCGGTTCAGGGATACTCGGTGCGGCGTGCTATCGTCGGGAGAGCAAACGAGGGTAAGCCTCGCAAAAGCGATATTAAATAATCCGCGCCTATTGCTTCTCGACGAGCCAACGGCATCACTTGACCCATTGACCGCGCAAATTGTCCGCGAAAAAATCAAAAGGTGCGCTACCGATAGCCATGGCGGGGTTCTCTGGACTTCGCACAACATGCACGAGGTCGCTGACGTGAGTGATCGGATACTGTTCCTCTCTCATGGAAATATTTTGCTGGAAGGCGATCCCAGAACCCTCCCGCGGGAGCACGGGAAGGGAGATCTCGAAGAACTTTTCATATCCATCGCACGTGAACCATTGCTTCACGAATCCTTATAATTAACATGAATGCAAAACGAATCTATGCAGTATTCCTTCGTCAATGGTATCTTATTCGCGGCAATGCAACGCGTTTCATTCAAATGTTTATCTGGATTACGGTGGATATCGTCATGTGGGGATTCCTCAGCAAATATCTCGGCGGCATTTCAGGTTCGGGCTTCAACTTCCTATCGGTGTTTTTAGGCGCAATACTGCTGTGGGATTTCCTGATCCAGATTATGCAGGGCATTACCATGTCGTTCTTTGAAGATGTCTGGTCTCGCAACTTTCTCAACATGTTTTCATCGCCCCTCAAGATACCTGAATACATCGCGGGATTCACTTTTGCGAGCATCTTCCGCGGCATCCTCGCGCTCATCGCAATGCTCGTCCTCGCTTCGGTTATATTCGGATTTTCGGCTTTCGCGTACGGTGCTTCAATTTCCCTCTTCATCCTCATTCTTTTCCTTTCCGGTATCGCGCTGGGGATCATCGGCGTAAGCATCGTGCTTCGCCTCGGGCCGGCCGCCGAATGGTTCGTCTGGCCGATTCCCGCATTACTCTCCCCTTTTGTCGGAGTGCTTTATCCTCTGACAATCCTGCCAACATGGATGCAATATATCGGCCGCGCACTCCCGCCGTCGTACGTTTTTGCCGGGGTCCGCGCGATCGTGGGCGGCGGCGCGTTTCCCGGAATGGAATTATTGTTCGGAGTTCTCCTTTCTCTTGTTTACATCGCGCTCGCATACTTCATCCTGCTTGGAGTTTATAAAAAAGCTATCCGCAGCGGATTGATTGCCCGATATAGTGCGGAGACAGTTAACTAAGCGTTTCGCGCCCGCCCCTCCACGCTATCTGACCGTGACCGTCCCTCCTTCGCTCGGATTTAAATGGTTGTGGAAGCCCCATGTCCCCGCTTTTTCGAAGGTGAACGACCATGAAGCGCCGGGTTGGATGGGGCCGCACGCGTCGAACGTGGCGGCGGTCGGGTTCGCGCAATGTTCTTGGAGCGTCGTGCCGTCATAGAGCGTATGCAAGGGATGGACGTTCGATGCGGGCCAGAATGCATTGCTTGAGTTATTTTGGAAAATGACCGTGGCGCCTTGGGCAACGGTAATGTTCGCCGGGGAAAAACCATTGTTGGTGTAAGTTATCGCGGCCTCCGCGGGCGCGCCCGCGTCGCTTGTCGCCGGAACGTTCGCAATATGCGGCGCCGAACTTGAAGGAACCGACGAGGACTGCGCTTCGCTGCCCCCGGCGGCGGCCGCGGATCCGGCTGCCGGCGAAGCCGACGGCCCCGTTTGGGCGTACCAATAGGCCAGCCCTCCGCCGAAGATAATGACCGCAAAAACGATGATGGCGACCGGTGATTTTTTCATAGGATCCATTATAATATGTAGCAGCCGTCATCCGGCCGTCGTGCCTAGAACCCCAGCTTTTCTTTCACAATGACCATCCGGACCTTCCGTCCCATCATTGCCGGCTCGCGGCGGAAGATGAGCTCTTTCGCGAACACGGTGCCCGGCGCGCCGGTGGACTTCATCCGTTCGTCCTCCAGGGGGACGACGTGGCGCTCCACGCGCTCCATCGCGTCCGCGAGCGTCGGCACGATCTTTTGGGCGCCGACGACGAAGATGAGGTTCGGCGACGTAAAGACGATGTGCGGCAGCTGGCTGCCGGACGCCGATGCGACGATGAACTCCCCCGTTTGCGCGAGCGCGTGTACGGAGCCGAGATAATAATCGGAGAGGACGGCCTCGCGGCGGAGCGCCGCCTGCTTCGCGGGGTCTTTCTCGGCGACGATCGCTGCGCGGAGGTTCTTCCAGCCGTGCGCGCCGGATTTGAGATACTCCGTGAAGCCGATCTCATCCAGCGTCCGCGAGGCGCCGGTCATGACCGACGCGCCCTGCGGGATGAGCTCCTTTATCTTCGCAAGCGCCTCCGTCTTCGTTTCCGCGACGTGCGCTTCAATGCCGCGCTCCTTGAGCGCCTGCGCCGCGGCGGCTACGGCGTTTTTATCCGCTAGTTTTGCGTAATCCATAAATTTAGTTTGAGACGTCTGAACGATACTGTGCGCGACTATTTCACGTGCGTCGCAAGCCATTTTTGGAGCGCCGGTTTGTTGAAGCCGACGATGACCTCGTCGCCCAGGAGGATGACGGGCACCCCCATCTGGCGCGACTTCTTGATCATTTCCTCCCGCGCGGCGGCGTCTTCCGCAACGTTCTTCTCTTCATACGGGACATTGCGCTCTTTCAAGAATTCCTTCGTCATCTTGCAGAAGACGCACGTCGGCGTGGTGTAAATGGTGATCTTATCCATCGTTTTTCCCGCCGTTTCTCCCGCCCTGTCCGCCGCACACGATCCTCTCAAGGCGCCTGATGTCCTCGCCCTCCGCGAGAATATAGCAGATGCTCTGCCCCATCCGCTCCGTCGTGAAAAACCCGTTGTCCCGCATTACCTGCAGGTGGTGGGAAATGCATGCCACGCTCGTCCCCACGCCCTCCGCGATGTCCGAAACGCACGCCTTCCGGTATTTGAACATGAAGGCGAGGATGCGGATCCGCGTCGGGTCGCCCGCGAGCGCGAGCAGCCGCGCCTTCTTTGCAAGGAGGTCGTTCAGCGGAAATCGCTTAT
>CAZDJP010000047.1:0-3597 GCA_964505865.1 uncultured Candidatus Saccharibacteria bacterium | reverse complement strand
ATATCCAGCGCGCCGTTCGCGCGGAGCGGATATTTTTTCCCGCGGAGGTTTGCAAAATAACCTGCGGCGCCGATCATCGCGGCATTGTCCAAGTTGTATCTGAGATCGGGGACGAAGAATCGCGCGCCGATGAGGCCGGCCATCCGCTCGAGCGCCCGGCGCAGATGCTTGTTCGCGGCGACGCCGCCAGAGAGGAGGACGGACTCCGCGGCGCAATCCTCGGCCGCGCGGCGCGTTTTCGCGGCGAGCACGTCCACCGCGGCCTGCTCGAACGCGGCGGCGACGTCGGCCTCGTTCACGCGGCGCCGCGCGGCCTTCGCCTCGCGCAAATAATAGAGGACGGCGGTCTTCAGCCCGGAGAAGCTGAAATCGTAGTTGCGCTGGTCGAGCATGGGGCGCGGGAACGTGACGGCGAACGGGTTGCCGCTCCGCGCGAGCTTTTCCACCTCCGGCCCGCCCGGATAGGGGAGGCCGAGGAGCCGCGCCACCTTGTCGAACGCTTCGCCGGCTGCATCGTCGCGCGTCTCGCCGAGCCGCTTCCACTTCGCGAACGATTCCATGCGGAGGAGGACCGTGTGGCCGCCGGAGACGATCAGGGCAACTGCGGGAAAGAGGCGCCGCCGCGCCGCGACGAGCGTGGAAACGTAGGCGCGCGGCGAGCGCGAGGGCAAGAGAAAACTGTAAAGATGGCCTTCCAGATGGTTCGCCCCGACGAGCGGCGCGCCGTAGCGTCCCGCGAGTTCCTTTGCGAAACCGATGCCCGTCCAGAGGGCGGGCTCCAAGCCCGGGCCGACCGTGACCGTGACGAGGTCCGGCCTGAAGCGCGCCGGCGCGCGCGTCCACGTTTCCGCCCGTGCTGCCTTCCATCGCGCGAGGAGCCGCTCAAAAAGTATAGGGAGATTCTTCAAGTGCTCGCGCTTCGCGAGGTTCGGCACCACGCCGCCGAACGGCCGGTGGATTTTGATCTGCGACGCGACGAGGTTCTCTAAAACCTCGAATCGCGGCGCGCGCAAGCCGCCCGTCGCGCGGAGAAGCGCGATGCCCGTCTCGTCGCAGGAGGTTTCCACCGCAAGGATTTCCATTGCACGATTTATCATGCCGAAGTGTCCCCGCGCCTGCAATATTGCTCCAATAAGCGGTTTGTGGTATGCTAAAAATAGAAACGCACCCTGGTCATCCAGGAGAGGGAGGGAGAGATGGACATAACTGGGTTCGCGTTCCAAGCGGCGGTAGACATCGTGGAGCGCACCGAGTATTGGTTTGCGGCGGCCCTCATTCTTTTTATGACGGTCGTCGTTCTCGCGTTCGTCGCCATAGACAAGGAGGACGAGCGCGTTCGCCGCGAGCTGTGGGGGCGCGGCAGTTAAAATTCGGGTTAGACGTTAGACAAAAACAGCCGGCCCAGCGACCGGCTGTCTTTGGTTGTCCGTAAGCGTGAGGAAGAGCACCCCAACGTTATGACGTTATGGTATGTTTGGACTGCTTAGGGAGAAGCGCACCTTTCTCGCGCCGCCAATCCCGTTGCTTTTTGATTCACGTGGTTTTGCGATGCCTATGCTTGTTTTTTCGCGACCTTTGGTTATCGTGGCCCGCGCGCAGCGGCCATTGAAGGCAGCATAATCCTCCTACGATGAAATTATTGTGAAAACGAGGAGAACCGGACGGAGATAGTCGTCCCTTTCCCAAGAGAGCTCTTGGCGGAGATGGCCGCGCGGTGGAGGGCGGCGATCTCCTTCACGATGGCGAGGCCGAGGCCGCTGTTCGTGTCGCGGTGCTCCCTCACGGCATTCTGTCCGCGGTAGAAAGCGTCAAAGATGTTCGGCAGGTCTTCCGGCGGGATGCCGACGCCCGTGTCCGCGACCGAGAGGGTGATGTTTGCGGAGGCGAATGAACTGCGCTTTGCGATGCTTACGGTCACCGTCCCGCCCTGCGGCGTGTAAGTAATCGCGTTCTTCAGGAGGTTCATGGTCATCTCGCCGAGCGCGGTGGCATTGCCCTTCACCATGGCCGGCGTGACGCCGGGGGCGAAACGCAGCTCGACCCCCCGTTCCGCGGCAATGGCCTCCATGGTCTTCACGGCGTCCGCAGCGACCTTCGCGAGATCCACCGGCGAAAGTTTTGCCTTCGCCATACGGTTCTCCACGTTGGAAAAAGTAAGCAGGAACTGGGTGATCTTCGCCATGCGGTCGGCCTCTTCCAGGTTGCTCTTAAGCGCCGCGACGAACTCGTCGCGGCTTGCGTCGCCCGCACCCATGAGCGCGACCTCGGCGTTCGTCCGCATGACGGAGAGCGGCGTCCGGAGCTCATGCGAAACGTTTGCGATGAACCGACGTTGACGCTCCATTGCGCGGCGGATCGGCCACAGGATGATCTCCGCGAGCACGTACGCGGAAAGGACCATGGTGAAGATGATCCAAGTGCCGACCGCGATGCTCATCTTCGTAAGATCGCCATCGATGGCCTGCGTGATGATCGTCGTACCGACGCTTTCGTTCAGCGCCGCGCGGGCCTGGAGGAGCGCTTGGACGATGTGGATGATGTCCTCGATGATGTAGAGGATGTAGGCGTAGACCAAGTAGCCGCCGACGGCGAGGATAACAAGGCCGACAAGGGCGTACCAAAAAGCGATCTTCAGCCGCGCGAGCGCGAAGAGGTCCGGTGCCGGCCTATTTTTTAAGCCGGTAACCCACGCCGCGGATCGTTTCAACCAGTTTTTTGTCGTGTTCGCCATGGTCGCCGAGCTTTTTCCTTAGGTTCTTCACATGGACGTCGATCGTGTTGCTCAGGGAATTGTCGGCGAAATCCCACAGGTGGACGTAGATCTCTTCGCGGTTCAGGACCTCTCCCGCGTGGCGCATGAGGTAATGGAGGAGCTCGAACTCCTTGAGCGTGAGGTCGACCTTTCTCCCCCGGCACCGGACCTCCCGCTCCGCCGGCTTCAGCGTGAGTTCGCCGACCTTGAGCTCGGCCGAGAGGCCGCTCGTCGGGCGCCGGAGGAGCGCGCGGATGCGCGCGAGGAGCTCTTCGAACGAGAACGGTTTTACGAGATAATCGTCGCCGCCCGCGTCGAGCGCCGCCACCTTGTCCTCCATCATATCGCGCGCGGTGAGGATGAGGACGGGGATCGTGACGCCGCGGGCGCGCGCCTCCTTGCAGATCTCGAAGCCGTCCTTGCCGGGAAGCATGAGGTCAAGGATCACGACGTCATAATCGCCGTGCGAGAGCTCAAGCCGCCGCGCGCCCGCCTCGCCGTCCGTGAGATAATCCACCGCGTAGCCCGAACGCTCCAGCCCTTTCTTCAGGGATTGCGCGAGCTTTTCTTCGTCTTCGATGATCAGGATGCGCATCTTGCGTCTTTATCTTGCTTTCATCTTAATGATATCTTGATGAAGAATTCATGAAATGCACCCTTGTCGTATATAATACTACCGCGCCCATGAAATGTTTGTTACATGCGTGCGCCGTCGCTTGGGCGGCGCTTGAAGAACGCCGCGGTTTTCATTACAATCATTGCGTTAACGCCCCCATAGCTCAGTTGGCAGAGCAGCTCCCTTTTAAGGAGATGGTCCCAGGTTCGAATCCTGGTGGGGGCACTAG
>CAZDJP010000046.1:2068-3669 GCA_964505865.1 uncultured Candidatus Saccharibacteria bacterium | reverse complement strand
GGCGCCGGCTCCTAAAGCCGGTGCGTTTGCCGTTTCGCCACCCCAGCGGATGCCTGCTTCAATCTTAATAGAATGGTAAGCCGACAGGTAGCTTGACAATGATTTTATGATATGGTACACTACGACCGCACTCTTGGCAATTCAATATTAATTACTTGTAGAATCTCAAAGATAAGGAGGAGGATATGGTATTTCTCTTAGAGTTCGCGGCCCTGACAGGCCTCTACGTGACGGTTTTTTCGCTTCTCGTAGGGGTAAAGAAATGGATCCGTGCGGCGATGCGCGGCTCGCCGTTATTCCTTGAAGCGGTGCTTGGAGCGCTCCGGAAGCCGTTCAGCGGCACCCACGGGGCGCGGCACCGACGGCTGGAATATTTGTTGGCGATGACGCTTCTCACCGGAGCGATCGCCGTCAACCACCCCGGCCAGCCAGTCATCATTGCGGCGGCGCGAGAAACCTTCTCGTCAGTGTCACGCAGTGAGGCCGGCAGGGAAGCGGCGAAGGTGTGGAGTTTCATACGTTTCGGCGGCTACCCGCCGAAAGCGTCTGCGTCCGCACCGGCGTCCGAGCATCCGCCGACGTGGTTCTGGTTGTATGCGTTTTTCCTTTATTTTCTCGGGACGCTGTTCGTGCTCATCATTGAATTCTTTGATGATGTGCTCCGGCCCGCTGCGGAAAAAATCTGGAACCAAATGAAAGCGTGGCGGGAGGATCACGAGCGGCGCGAAGAGGGGAAAAGGAAGGAACGGGAACAAGCTGCTGCGGCAGCGACTGCTGCTACCGCCGCGGCGCAGGCCCAACAAGGACAAGGAAGGAGGAAGGGGCAAAAAGGAGGACGGCCAACTCCCCCAACGCCCACCCCTCCTCCCGCACCGCCGGCAACCCCGCAACGGCATTGGTTCTTTGACGAAGTGGGGTGGATGGCGATCATCGGGTTAGTGATGGACGTCGCCTTTGATGTCGGGCGACGGTATCTCGCGACAAGGAGGGCAGTACAATGAAGAAAGAACCATTCTCTTTGGCGGAAAGGGTCGCCATCGGAATACCCCTGGCCCTTTTCATCTCACTGCTTCTCTGGTGGGCGATCGTCCCGTTGCCGCTCTACGCGATCTTCGCCATACTCCTGCTCTTCCTCTTGCTCCAACCCATGGAGCAGTATTTCGGGGAGGGAGCGAGAGTCGCCTTCGCGTGGGTTATGGCGTTCTTGCGCGCGGCGGTAGCGGTCGTCACGTTCGCCATCATCCTCTTTCTCACGAGCCAGGTGACACATGTCTACCCGGCGGATGTCTACGAGGCATGGTGGCGGTGGGACCGTTACGGACACGATATGATCATTTGGGGCCGTCAAGCTCCGGTGGTCGTCGTGCGAGAGATCATCATCCTTGTCACGCTCGGAGGGATGGTGTGGGGATGGTCCCGAGGGAAAAAATGGGCGAAGCGGACCCTCGGCTTCCTCTGGCTGATCTTCATCGTGTGGGCGATCTTCCCACACTGGGGATCAACATGGCCGGCGAGAGCTGATGCGGTAGATAGTTCGCTCGCGAACCGGGCGCCATCGTCCTCCTTCGCTGCCGTCACAAGCGGCGAGGGGTCGGTCGCGC
>CAZDJP010000046.1:0-1968 GCA_964505865.1 uncultured Candidatus Saccharibacteria bacterium | reverse complement strand
CGGTGGGTTTTTCTTTTTGGGGAGACAGACCCAAAAGGCCCTTGCGGGCCTTTTGGAAAACCGACTGCGATACTGCGATGCAATGGCGGAACTTTAGCAACCGATGCCACTCAAGCCGCCGCCGATGAAGGAAGAGACGATGAGGGGAAGGCCTTTCGCAACGAGCGCGACGACCACCGCGATGGCGGCGTAGAGAAGCGTGTTGCCCGCCGATTTCACTTTCTCCGGCTCGCCCGCAGCCGTAAGATACTTGAACGCCGCGACGAGCACGAAGACGATGGTGAGGACAATGAGAAACCAGAAAATCCAGTTGATGATCGTGCAGATGACGCCGGCGCTGCTCGTGAATTGGCCGATGTTCGAGATATTGCTCGGCGCCGCTATCGGCGGCTGCGTGATCTGCGCCGACGCGAAGAGCGGCACGGCGAGGGCGACAACGGGCGCGCCCCACGTTATTAACACCTGTTTAAATCTGTTCATGAACGTGATGTGGATTTCGACCTTTGGATCAACGACCCCCTCAGTATAACATTCAGCTCTTCGATCATCGAACATCAAATGCCAAGAAGGCCAAGAATGCCTCCAAAAGCGATGCAGCCGCCTACGCCATACACATTGAAGAAGCTGCCGATGAGCGCCGGCAGGCCGCCGGCAAGGAGCGCAACCACGACGGCCACGGACGCAAACACGAGCGTGCGGCCGGCATCGTGCACTTTTTCCGGATCGCCGCTTGAGGTTGCGTAACGGTAGGCGCTGACCAGGACAAAAATAACGGCGAGGATCAGGAGTCCCCAAAAGATCCAATCAACGATGGTGCAGGCGAAGTATTGGACCTGAAAAACGTTGTTCAATGGCGCCGGTACGCCGGCCACGCCTATGGGACCGTTAAAACTTCCTCCGCCGCCCGGCGATAATCCCGCTCCCCCTCCTCCGAGAGCGATCGATTGAAAAGCGAATGGTGCGGCTATGGCCATAAGATCATTCTCAAAGCTGGTTCAAAGACGTGCCGAAGAAACTTGCGACAAGGAACGGCAGACCGGCTGCAATGAGGGCGACGGCGGCGGCGATGGCCGCGAACAACAGCATTCGGTTCGCGCTATGCACCTTTTCCGGATCGCCGCTCGACGTGGCGTAGCGGTACCCGCCGATGAAGAACATTACGACGGCGAGCACCATAAGCCCCCAGAACAGCCAGAGAAGCAGCACTCTGACAAATCCCTCAACGTCCGTCGTCGTTGCGAACGGGGGAGTCGGCAATGAATTCACCGTACTAGGCACCGGGAATGCGGCGCCGGCGATCGACGGCGGCGTCAAAACGGCCGCAGCGATGATGGACTTCATGATTCTTCGCATGCCGGTGCGCATAACGTTAGCAGGCGCTCAACTGGCTCGCATCAACGCCCAAGAAACTGCCGATGAGGAGCGGGATCCCCTTCGCGCTGATCGCCACGACGATCGCGATAGCGGCGTAGAGAAGCGTTTTATTGGCCTTGCTCACTTTCTCCGCGTCGCCGCCCGCCGTCGCATAGGTATATCCTCCCACAAAAAACATAGCAAGGGAAAGGACAAGCAATCCCCAGAACATCCAGAGCATCGCCGTGCAAAAAAACTGCACGACCTGGTCGGGGCTCGTAATGACATTCGTCGGCTCGGTGACCGTGGCGGCGCGCGCGACTCCCTCGCCCAAGAGGACAATGCCGGCCGCAACTCCGGAAGCGACCGCCGCATACCCCCGATAGAAATGGAGCCGTATCTTCCCCATGTCTCAAAAGTATATCACGATCCGGTGAAAATATTCCTGATAAGGGTGGCGACGCTGCCCGCGAGGAGGACGACGACGAATCCGACGACCGAATAGAGGAGCGTCTTTTTGCCCGACGAGAATTTTTCTGGATTCCCCGCCGCCGTAAGCATCTGGAAGCCGCCGACGAGGATCATAATGCCGAAGATGGGAATGGCGATGGTGAA
>CAZDJP010000045.1:0-3774 GCA_964505865.1 uncultured Candidatus Saccharibacteria bacterium | reverse complement strand
GGATCCGTTGCCGCCGCGCCTGCAGATCGGTTTCGTTGCGCATAGTGCTCCTTTCCATGATTGGATTTACTGCTATCTGAAAAGTAGCATATACTATGATGCATGGCAACGTCGACCGCGCAGCCGGCGAAGGCGATTACCGTAAACGGTGTAACCTACGAGCGTATTCCGGTAAAGGTATCGGAGGTCATCCCGTTCGGCGAAAAATTGGAGACTACGCTTAAAAAATATTTGATGCCGCACGTGACGCCCGGCGACTGGGTGGCGCTTTCGGAGAAGCTCGTAGCCATCTCGGAGAACCGCGTGCGGCATATTTCGACCGTCAAGGTGTCGCTTCTTGCGCGCATCATCACGAAAGGCGTGAAGAAGCACAAGAACATGACGGCGTGGTCGCGGCCGGAGAAGGTGCAGGTCGCGATAGAAGAGGCCGGAGTCTGGCGGATAGTTCCGGCCGCGATCATCGGCGGCATCGGAAAACTGTTCGGCGCCCGCGGACTCTTCTGGATCATCGCCGGCCACCGCGTTTCTGAAATAGACGGGTTCATCCCAGAGGACATGTATCCATATACTGAATGGGCGGTCTTGCCGCCGCCCGACCCGCAGGGCGTTTGCGACGAAGTGGAGCGCGAGCTGGGTGTCCCGTGCGCGACCGGCGACATGAACTTTATAGACGTGAAAATACTCGGCGTGAGCAAGGGCGTCGGATTGGACAGGAAAACGGTGCGGAAAATACTGCTGGACAACCCGCTCGGGCAGGGAAACAAAATGACGCCGTTCTGCATCGTGCGGAAAATAAAATGAGCCTCCGCAGCGCGATCAAGCGGCATGCGCCATGGCCGCTGCTTTACCTGTACCGAAAATTGTATTACTTGCCGCAAGACCTGCCGGCCGCCGCGCGCCTTCTCTTTCGCAGGACGGCGACGACTACGACGTTCGGAGCGCGATTGCGGCTTATCGGAGCGTTCTATAAAATCTCGTATTGCGTCGATTGTCCGCACACAGAGCATGAGCTCCTCGCGATCTCCCGCGCCATTTTGGATCTTGCGCCATCCACGCGCGGCGCCATCGTGGAGGCGGGCGCGTTCCACGGGGGAAGCACGGCGAAGTTGAGCTTGGTCGCGCGGCTCGCCGGACGCGAACTGCATGTCTTCGATTCTTTCGAAGGAATGCCCGCGAATGCCGAGACGCACGGCAAGAGCATCTATGGCCGCGAGCATCATTTCCCGAAGGGCAGCCACGCGGCGCCGCTCGATGAGGTGAGCCGCAATGTTGCGAAATACGGCGACGCGAGCCGAACGACGTTCCATAAAGGATGGTTCAGCGATACGATGCTGCAGTTCAAAGAGCCAGTTGCGGTTGCCTGCATAAACGTCGATCTCGCGCAATCCACGAAAGATTGCTTGCGCTATCTTTACCCGCTCACGGTACGGGGCGGCATTATCTTTTCACAGGACGCGCACTTCCCGTGGATCATCGCGCTCCTGCGCGACGATGCGTTCTGGCAAAAGGAGATTGGCGCCGCGCGGCCGGACATTCCGGGACTTGGCGAATCAAAGTTCGTGGCGATCCGGAAGTAATCGGGAGGATACGGGCGCGCCGCGATTATGTTATTGTAAAGAGGCAATGGGAAAGAGCATGGCCGTCGAGATCCCTGAGCCGAAGCTCGCGCGGTTCCTTTTCGGCGACTCGCGCGTGGCGTGGGTGTGGCTTCTCCTCCGCCTCTACATCGGCTGGGAATGGCTCGTTGCGGGGTGGGACAAGGCGGCGAGCCCCGCATGGGTGGGCGCGGGCGCCGGCGCCGCCGTGCAGGGGTTCCTGGCCGGCGCGCTCGCGAAGGCGGCCGGCGCGCATCCGGACGTTTCCTCGTGGTACGCATCCTTCATCAGCGGCTTTGCGCTCCATCACACGGTTTTCATTTCTTACCTCGTGGCATACGGCGAGCTCGCGGTGGGCGCGGCCCTTATCCTCGGCGCCTTCACGGGCATCGCCGCGTTCTTCGGCGCGTTCATGAACATCAACTATCTTTTTGCGGGCACGGTGAGCGTGAATCCGTTCCTGCTCCTCATTGAGCTCTTCCTTATTCTCGCATGGCGCAATGCCGGCTGGCTCGGCATTGACCGGTATCTGCTCCCCGCGCTCGGCGTGCCGTGGCAGCCGGGAAAACTGATAGAAGAGATAGAAGCGCGCGAGAGGAAATAACCGATGAAATTTCCATTAAAACGGGCCCCGTTGCGGCTGCTTTTCGTCGGCGCGGAAGCGGCGCCGTTCGCGAAGGCCGGCGGGCTTGGCGAGGTGCTGCGGGCGCTGCCGAAGGCCTTGCGCGACCTTGGCGTTGATGCGCGCGTCTTTCTCCCGAAATACAGCACGATCGATGAGAAAGAATTTCCGATGAAGATCGTTGCGGAACGGCTGCGCATCGCGCCCAAAGAGGAAGACCCGCAAGGGCTCCTCGTTTCAAATGTCCTCCAGCATGTCGCCGCGGACAAGAGCGTGGCGTATTTTTTGGAGAACCTGGAATCTTTTGAAAAACGGGCGAACGTCTACGGCTATGCGGACGACACGATGCGCTGGGTGCTCCTTTCGCGCGGCGCCATTGAATTCTTGAAACGGTCGAAGTGGAAGCCGGACTTCGTGATCGCGAACGACTGGCAGGCCGGTTTCGTGCCGAACCTGATGAAGACGATGTACAAAGACGATCCGGAGATCGCCGCGATCGGGAGCATTTTCGTGATCCACAACCTGCGGTACCAGGGGACGTTCGACCCGCAATTCATTGCGGAAGTGGACGCCGATTTCGGACGGGAGGACATCCCGCCGTTCTTCTCCGACATGAAGAACCTGAACGGGATGCGGCGCGGGATCCTCTACGCGGACGAGATCGTGACGGTCTCGCCGACCTATGCGCAGGAGATCCTGCTCCCGGAGTACGGCGAAAAACTGGAAGGGGTGCTCCAGGAGCGGCGCGGGAACCTCGTCGGCATCCTGAACGGCATTGATGCCGAGCGGTTCGACCCGATGGAGGACCCCCTCATCCCCGTGCATTACAGCGCCCGCCATGTCGTGCGCCGCATCGGGAACAAGGCGGCGCTCCAGGAACGCTTCGGCCTCCATGCGGACAGCGACGCGATGATCATCGCGTACAACGGCCGTTTCGCCGAACAGAAGGGGATCGCGCTCTTTGAAACGATCCTCCAGCCGCTCCTCGACAACATTCCTTTCCAGTTCGTCGCGGTGGGCGGCGGCGACTCGAAATATAAATTGTTCTTCAAAGAGCTTGCCGAAAAGAACCCCGGGCGGGTCGGCGTCCAATTGGAATACGACGAGAAGCTGCCGCGCCTCGTCTACGCCGGCGCGGATGCGGTCGTCGTGCCTTCGCGCTTTGAACCCGCCGGCCTCGTGCCCTTGGAGGCCATGCGCTACGGCGCGATCCCCATCGTCCGCAAGACGGGCGGCCTCGCCGACACCGTCGCCGATGTAGACCCGCACCGCGGCGAAGGCACCGGCTTCGTGTTTGAAAAGTTCGATCCGCAGTCGCTCTTGATCACGATCGTGCGCGCATACGAAAGCTACCGCAGCAAGCGCGAATGGGCGCGGCTCGTGGAGCGCGCGATGGCGCAGGATTTCTCGTGGAAAAACTCGGCGCGGAAATACGCGGCGCTCTGCGCGCGATTGCGGGGGCAGAAAACGGCGGCGGCGGGAGGAAGCGCTGCCGCCGGCTGATATGCCTATCCACAAGCCCGGCCATTGAAAAAATTGCGCACTTAGTGGTAGATT
>CAZDJP010000044.1:0-4426 GCA_964505865.1 uncultured Candidatus Saccharibacteria bacterium | reverse complement strand
TAGGGTTGCATATTCTGGGGATAGCTGGTATAATGCCAGAGAATGGGTGCGAATATACCTTAACGACGACGTCGACTAAGGTATGTCCCACACGATTCTTTTTGGCCAAAAGCCCCCGCAAGGGGGCTTTTGGTCCGCCTTGCCGCGCGTTTTTTTAATTGTCTTTTAATAACCGCCTTGTATACTGAAAACGGAGCCGGCTAGAGAGCACTCATTCAAACACAAAAAGAATTGGAGGTCACCATAGCCGCTCCACCAAGTCCTCTGCGTTTCGTTGCGCGCGCGTTGCGTGCGTTGCGCCGCGAAGAGGCCTTGGCGGAGCGGGAGATGGCGCCCGTGGGCGAACGCGGCGGCGAACAGCGCCTTCGGCTCCCATGCAGCCGCGCATCTGCAGCATCCGCAAAATGCGAAAAGAATCGTATGCCGAAATTGGAAGAGCACGTGCCGTTGCGGCACTGGAGCAATGTTAAGATAGGTGGTCCGGCGCGCTTTTTCTTTTCGGCGAAGAACGAGGGGGAAGTGCGCTGGGCGGTGAAGGAAGCGAAAGCGCGGAAGCTGCCTCTTTTTATTTTGGGCGGCGGGACGAACCTCCTCATGGACGACCGCGGCTTCCCGGGCCTCGTCCTGCGGCCGGACGTGAGGACGCTCGCGGCGAAGGGTTTTCTCGTGACCGTCGGCGCCGGCGTCATGATGCCGGACCTCCTGGATCTTTGCGTAAAGCGGTCGCTCGCCGGTCTGGAGTGGGCGGGCGGGTTGCCGGGGACGGTGGGCGGCGCCATCCGCGGCAATGCGGGCTGCTTCGGGGGCGAGACGAAGGACATCGTGGCGTCGGTGAGGAGCCTTGACATAAGAACGGGGAAGATCATCAACCGTCGGGCGGCGCAATGCCAATTTGCATACCGCACGAGCGTTTTCAAAAAGAAAAACGGACGGGAGATCGTGCTCGCGGCGACATTGCGGCTCGCAAAAGGCGACAAGAAAAAGATCGCGGCGGCGATCCGCGAAAAGATAGCGCACCGCGAGAAGAACCATCCGCTGGACTATCCGAACATCGGGAGCATCTTCAAGAACGTGCCGCTCCATGCGATCCATAAGAAGGAGAGCGCGGAGTATGTGGCGGCCGTGCGCGCGGCGCGGCTCATCTATCGCAGTTCGCCGTTCTCGGTGAAGAACGATCCTATTCCCGTGATCTCCGCGGCGAAGCTGATCGCCGAATCCGGCCTCCGCGGCGTTTCCGCCGGCGGCGCCATGATCTCCGGCAAGCACCCGAACTTCATCGTGAACGTGCTGGGCGCCCGCGCGGCGGATGTGAAAGGGCTCATCCGGCTCGCGAAAGCGGAGGTGAGGAAAAGGTTCGGCGTGAAGCTGGAGGAAGAGGTGCAGATCGTATAAAATAGTATGGCAAGAGGGCAAACGACATGAAGATCAACATCAAAGCGAGCACGGACCTTACGCCGTCGCTCAAGATCTATATAGAGGAGAAGCTGGGGGCGCTCGCGAAGTTCGTCAAGCATTTTGACGAGACCGGCGAGGCCGCGATATGGCTTGAGATCTCGCGCACGACGCGGCACCATCGGAAAGGCGACGTCTTCGTCGCGGCGGCGGACCTCCGCCTGCCGAAGAAGATCCTGCGCGCCGAGGAGTATGCGGAGGATGCGCGCGTCGCCATCGACCGCGCGCGGGATACGCTGCGGCTCGAGATAGGGAAGTACAAGACGCGCTTCACGGCGCCGCGGCGGGCGAAGCGGAGAGGGATGTGAAATCATAGGATCCTGGAATTTTTCAATGAAACCGCCTATAATCGGGAGGCTATGTTCGGCCCCGTCAAGAATTTTTTTGCAAAGCGGGCGCTCGCGGCGCTTGAGGAAAAAGTAAAGGAGATCAACGCGTTGGAGCCGGAGGTCGCGAAGTGCGCCGATGAGGAACTGCGCGCCGAGAGTTTGAAATTAAAAGAGCGCGCGGCGGCGGGCGAGCCCCTTGACGATCTCGCGGCGCGCGCGTTCGCGCTCGCGCGGGAGGCGGCGAAGCGCACGCTCGGCCAGCGGCCGTTTGACGTCCAGCTCATGGGCGGGCTCGTCTTGCATCAAGGCGCGGTCGCCGAGATGATGACGGGCGAAGGGAAGACGCTCGCGGCCGTCGCGCCCGTCTATTTGAATGCGCTCGCGGGCCGCGGCGCGCACGTCGTCACGGTGAACGAATATCTCGCGCGGCGCGACGCGGTTTGGATGGGGCAGATCTATCGCGCGCTTGGCCTCTCGGTCGCATGCCTCGTGCCGAACGCCGCCTTCCTCTACGACCCGGCGTACAAGGCGCCGGAGGAGGGCGAGGGCGCCGCCGACCAGAATCCGATGCCGTCCAAATTGTTGGACAAAGAGCGCGCGGCGACGGGCAGTTTCCTCGTCCAGCAGGAATTCCTGAGGCCCGTTCCGCGGCGCGAGGCGTACGCGGCGGACATCACTTATGGCACGAACCACGAATTCGGTTTTGATCATTTGCGCGACAACCTCGCCTACCGGCTGGAAGACCGCGTCCAGCGCGGCCACCACTTCGCGGTCATTGACGAGGTGGACAGCATTTTGATCGACGAGGCGCGGACGCCGCTTATCATCGCGGCGCCGGACCAGCAATCAAGCGACGCCTACAAGGTCTTCGCGCGCGTGGCGGCGCTCCTCGCGAATGACGACGATTACACGGTGGACGAGAAGCGGAAATCCATCGCGATCACGGATGCCGGCGTGGAAAAAGTGGAGAAGACGCTGGACATCAAAAACCTCTATGCGCCGGAGAACATCCGCCTCGTGCATTATCTGGAGGAAAGCATAAAGGCGAAGGCGCTTTTCCTCCGCGACCGCGATTACGTCGTGAAGAACGGCGAGATCTTCATCGTGGACGAGTTCACGGGCCACATCCTCGTCGGCCGCCGCTACCAAGGGGGGCTCCACCAGGCAATCGAGGCGAAGGAAAACGTGCGCGTGAAAGAGGAATCGCGGACCTACGCGAAGATCTCCATCCAGAACTATTTCCGCATGTATGAAAAGATCTCCGGCATGACGGGGACCGCGCAAACGTCGGCGGAGGAGTTCCACAAGGTGTACGGGCTTGAAGTAGTGAGCATTCCGACGAACCGGCCGCTCGTCCGCCGCGACCTGAACGACCTCATTTACAAGAATTTCGGCGCGAAGATCGACGCGGTCGTGCGCGAGGTGGGAGAGCGGCGCAAAAAAGGCCAGCCGGTGCTCGTGGGGACGACCTCCATCGCGAAGAACGAGCTCTTCTCCGCGGCATTTGCGCGCGCGGGCATCCCGCACGAAGTGCTGAATGCGAAGAACAACGAGCGCGAGGGCGCGATCATCGCGCAGGCCGGGCGGCCTGGCGCCGTCACGGTTGCGACGAACGTCGCCGGCCGCGGCGTGGACATCATTCTGGGCGGCAACCCGCCGAAGCCGGAGGAGGCGGCGAGAGTGCGCGAGGCGGGCGGCCTCTATGTCCTCGGTACCGAGCGGCATGAGGCGCGGCGCATTGACAACCAGCTCCGCGGCCGCGCGGGCCGGCAGGGCGACGCGGGCTCCACGCAGTTTTTCCTCTCGGCGGAGGACGACCTCCTCCGCATTTTCGGCGGCGACCGGCTGAAGAACATGATGGAGCGGCTGAGCGTCCCCGACGACCAGCCGATCGAGTTCGGGTTCGTGACGAAGGCCGTTGCGCAGGCGCAGGAGAAGGTGGAGGGCGCGAATTTCGACCTCCGCAAGCATCTCTTGGAGTACGACGACATTCTGAACAAGCAGCGCGCCGCGGTCTACCGGCGGCGCACGGAGCTTTTGGAGACGTTTAGCAAGGACGGGGTCGCAAAGGCGATCGCGGACGCGGCGCTCGCGCATTTCGACGGTGCCATGGTCCCGCAGCTTGCGGCGGATGGCCAGCGCGAGGAGATCGCGAAGTTTTTGAAGGAAGCGAGGGTCTTCGATGGGTCGCATTCCGCCGAAACGCTGAACGATCCGGAGGCGGTGCGGAAACTGATCGATGGCCGCGCCGCGCAGGCCGCGGAGAACCCGCTCGCGAAAAACCAGCTCTTGAGCATCCTGGATTCGCTTTGGATGAACCAACTGGAAGAGCTGGAGGCGATCCAGGAAGCCGTCGGACTCCGCGCCTATGGCCAGCGGGACCCGCTCGTGGAGTATCGCCAGGAATCACACCGCCTTTTTAAAGATTTCTGGAACAATTTCAACGGCATGGTCTTCGCGAACGCGTTCAAGCTTGCGGCGAACGCCGCCGCCGCCGGCGCAAGCGGCGGCGGCAACGCCGCGGCGCCGGCGGCGATTACGATGAACCCGAACGCTATCCGCGCCGGCGGCGGCGCGAGAGGAGGCGGGAAGATCGGCCGGAACGATCCCTGCCCCTGCGGCTCCGGCAAGAAGTGGAAGAAGTG
>CAZDJP010000043.1:0-4504 GCA_964505865.1 uncultured Candidatus Saccharibacteria bacterium | reverse complement strand
ATCCGCCACTCGCTCGCTCATCTCCTCGCAGCGGCGGTACTCAAAAAATTCCCCGATGCGAAGCTCGCGATTGGTCCCACGATAGAGAATGGTTTCTATTACGACTTCCTTTTGCCGCGCGCCGAGGACGGAAGCGAGGGGCACTTCACGCCGGACGACCTGAAAGAGTTTGAAAAAACGATGCGGTCGCTCGCGGCGAAAGGCCTTCCCTTCACCGGCGAACCGGCAACCGCGGCCGAGGCGAAAAAACTTTTCAAAGACCAGCCGTTCAAGCTGGAGCTTATTAAGGAATTCAGCGACGCCGGCGAAAAGCTCACCGTCTACCGCACGGGCGACGAAAAGACCGGCGTGGCATTTACGGACCTCTGCCGCGGCGGGCACGTCGCGAACACGAAAGAGATCCCCGCGGACGCCTTCAAGCTGGACAAGATCGCGGGCGCCTACTGGCGCGGGAGCGAAAAAAATCCGATGCTCCAGCGCATCTACGGCCTCGCGTTCGGAAGCAAAAAAGAATTGGACGAATATTTGAAGCTCCGCGAGGAGGCGGAAAAGCGCGACCACAAGAAGCTCGGCGAGCGGCTGGATCTTTTCACCTTTTCCGACCTCGTGGGGGCGGGGCTGCCGCTCTGGACGCCGAAGGGCACGCTCGTCCGCAATCTCCTGGATGACTTCGTCTGGGAGCTCCGCAAGAAGCGCGGCTACGTGCAGGTGGACATCCCGCACATCACGAAAAAAGAGCTCTATGAAAAAAGCGGCCACTGGGAAAAGTTCAAGGACGACCTCTTCCGCATCAAGACGCGGGAAGGGCACGAATTCGCGATGAAGCCGATGAACTGCCCTCACCACACGCAGATCTATGCGCGGCGGCCGTGGAGCTACCGCGAACTGCCGCAGCGGTATGCGTCGACGACGAAGGTCTACCGCGACGAACAGTCGGGCGAGCTCGCCGGCCTCACGCGCGTCCGAGCCATCACGCAGGACGATGCGCACGTCTTCTGCCGCGAGGCGCAAGCGAAAGAAGAGTTCGTCGCGATCTGGGACATCGTGCACGAGTTCTACGGCGCGTTCGGATTCCCCCTGCGCGTCCGCCTCTCGCTCCACGACCCCGCGCACCCCGAAAAATATTTGGGCGACGCGAAGCGCTGGAAAACGGCCGAGGATATGCTTCGCGCTATCGCGCGCGAGAAAAAAGCCGACGCTTTCGACGGCGTGGGCGAAGCGAACTTCTACGGCCCGAAGCTGGACTTCATGGCGAAGGACGCCCTGGGCCGCGAGCACCAAGTCGCGACCATCCAGTTGGACATGAACATGCCGGAGCGTTTTGACCTCGCCTGCACGAACGAGAAAGGCGAGCGCGAACGGATCGTCATGATCCACGCCGCCATCATGGGCTCCATTGAGCGGTTCCTCGCCGTGCTCATTGAACACACTGCGGGTGCGTTTCCTTTATGGGTGGCGCCCGTGCAGGCGGCCGTGCTCCCCGTGAGCGACAAGTTCGACGAATATGGCGAAAAGGTTTGCGGCGAACTGCGCGCCGCCGGGATCCGCGCGGAACTCGCGCCCGCAACCGAATCGCTCGGCAAGCGCATCCGCGAAGCGGAACTTTTGAAGATCCCCTACGTCCTCGTCGTCGGCGAAAAAGAACAAAAAGACGGGATGGTCGCCGTGCGGGGCAGGAGAGGCGACGAGGGGGCGCAGCCGCTGGCAACGTTCACGAAAAAATTGCAGGGCGAGGTCGAAAAGAAGTCGTTATAAGATCTATACAAAGGAAGGGGCCCGGAGAAGTCGAGGGCAAGCGTGAATGAAGCTTCGCCTTCACGTTTACCATCTGACTTATCCGGGCCGTAATTGGCGGGTCGCAGAGAAGCACGGCGGTAGGTAGGCTCCCGCCGGCCACTATAGCACAGCATACCATATTAAATATGTCCCCTCCAACCAAGGTCATCGCCATCGTCGGCCCCACGGCGAGCGGAAAATCGGCGCTCGCGGTCGCTATCGCAAAGCGCTTCAACGGCGAGGTCATCTCCGCCGACTCGCGCCAGGTCTACCGCGGCATGGACATCGGCACGGGAAAGATCACGGGGCGCGAGATGCGCGGCGTCCCGCACCATCTCCTCGACGTCGCCTCCCCGCGGCGCACGTTCACCGCCGCGCAATACCAGAAGCTCGCGAGCGCGGCGCTGCGGGAAATAGCTGCGAAGGGCAAGTTGCCCGTCGTCACGGGCGGCGCCGGATTTTATATTGACGCGCTGCTTTACGATTACCGCCTCCCCGCCGTCAAGCCGAACGCGGCACTGAGGAAAAAACTGGAGCAGGAATCCGCGGAAGCGCTTTTTGCGCGGCTCCGGCGCGCGGACCCGCGCCGCGCGGCGGCGATCGACTGCCGCAACAAGCGCCGCCTCGCGCGCGCGCTCGAGATCGTCGCGGCAACGAAGCGGCCGGTGCCGAGCGCCGCGCAAGCGCTCGCGAAACGAAGCCATTATAATGTCATGAACATCGGCCTGCGACCGACGCCCGCCGAGCTGAAAAAAAAGATCCGCGCGCGGCTCCGCGCGCGCCTCCGCGACGGCATGCTCCGCGAAGTGGAATGGCTCCATGAAAAAGGCGGATTGAGCTGGCGCCGGCTGGACAGCTTCGGCCTTGAGTACCGCTACGCGAGCCGCTACCTCCGCGGCATGATCACGAAAACGGACATGGTGCGGCAGATCGAAAAAGAAAGCTGGCGCTACGCCAAGCGCCAGATGCGATGGCTCCGACGCAATAATATCATCCACTGGATCACTGCCCCGCGCCGGGCGTTCACGTTATCCAAAAAATTCCTCGCGCTGACGACGTAAAGCAGTTCGCCGCCATCGTCGCGCGGACCTTTTGGTTGCTCATTGGATGGTCATTCGTCGTGCCCATGGAATGGTACGACGGATGGCGACAGCGGAAGCTGGCCGGCCGTCCCACGCCGTCGCGGAAGAAATCCTAAAGCGGAAGAAATTCTAAAAAAGGAGGTGAAAATAGGGCCGGAACCTCGCCGCAGGTTCCGGCCCTTAAACATCATTCCCTCTCCAGATTTCTCACGAAAAATTCCTTCAGCATCTCCGGCCGCGCGCGGCCTTTCAATTTTCCCATCGCTTTCCCGATGAGGAACTGCAGGCTCGCCGTCTTCCCTTTTCTATAATCGTCCGCGGCGGCTTTGTTCTCCGCGATGACCGCGAGCACGACCGCCTCCACCTCGCCCGCGTCCGTCGCGATGCCGATGCCCTCGCTTTTTACGATATCCTCCGGATCCTCGCCCGTCGCAAACATTTTCGCGAGGAGGTCCTTCGCCTGGCGGCTCGTGATCTTGCCCTCCGCGGCGAGCGCCGCGAGGTGCGCGAGGTGCTCCGGCATTATTTTGAGCTCCGCCAACGCCGTACCGGCCTCATTCATCAGTCCGCGGAGGTCGCTTGTCAAATAATGGTAAAGCGCAGCCATGGCGATAGGCGCAGCGGCGGCGCCCGCGACCGATCCTGCTTTTGGCGGCTCCTCCGACAGCTTCTCCCGTAGTTCAGACGCGGCCTCTTCAAAATAATTCGCGAGTTCCGGCTCGCCGACGACGGTCTCCGCCTGCGGCGCCGTGAGGCCGTATTCCGCGGCAAACCGCGCGCGCCTCGCGGCCGGCAGCTCGGGCAGCGCCGCGCGAAGCGCTTCCATGTCAAACGCCGCCGTCTCAAACGGCGGGATGTCCGGCTCCGGGAAATAGCGGTAATCGTGCGCTTCCTCTTTTGAGCGCTGCGCGACGGTCTTGCCCGACGCCTCGTCCCAGCCGCGCGTCTCCTGCGCGAGCTTCCCTCCCCGCGCGATGGCCTCCTCCTGCCGCGCGAGTTCGTACGCCACCGCGTCGCGCACCGCCTTGAACGAATTGATGTTCTTGAGCTCCACTTTCGTCCCCATGTCCAAGCTCACATTCGCTTCTATCCGCATCCCGCCTTTCTCCATATCCGCATCGGAGACGCCGAGGTAGCGCAGGATGAGCTGCAGCTCGCGGGCGAACGCGGCCGCTTCGTCGGCGCCGCGCAGGTCCGGCTCCGTCACGAGCTCCATCAAAGGCACGCCGGCGCGGTTGAAATCCACGAGCGAGGCGCCCTTCGCGCCGGCCTTCCCTTCCCTATGCACGAGCGTCCCCGTATCCTCCTCCAGGTGGATGCGCCGGATGCGCACGCCGTTCAAAGAACCGCCCGTCACGAGCGGCTGGTCGTATTGGGAGATCTGATAGCCCTTCGGCAGGTCGGGGTAGAAATAATTCTTGCGGTCAAATTTCGCGCGCGCATTCACCGCGCCGCCGAGCGCGAGGCCGGTCTTTATCACGTGCGCGACCGCCTCGCGGTTCGGCACGGGCAACGTTCCCGGATGGCCGAGACAAACCGGACAAACATTCGCGTTCGGATGCCGCTCCTCCGGGTCGTTCGGGGAGTCGCAAAACATCTTCGTCCGCGTTTTGAGTTCGGCATGGATCTCCAGGCCGATGGTCGGC
>CAZDJP010000042.1:0-4540 GCA_964505865.1 uncultured Candidatus Saccharibacteria bacterium | reverse complement strand
GCCGCAGGGCAGCATGCTATATAGTTAAGTAAGTTAACTATCCACCATGCCCAGCGACGACGCAAAGATCTTTTCGCTCCTCTTCGGCATCGGCCGGCATATGCGCGACGGCAAGGAAAAGTTTTCCCTGCTGCATTTCCACACCCTCCGCTATGTCCAAGAGCAGGGCCGGCCGCTCATAAGGGACGTTGCCCGCCATCTCTGCGTCACGCCCCCCGCCGCGACCCTCCTCGTGGAAGGGCTCGTGAAGGACGGCTTCGTGCGCCGCGCTTTTGACCGCAAGGACCGGCGCGCCGTCCGGCTCGCGCTTACGCAAGCGGGCCGGTCGTTCCTCTCGCGCGGCATCCGCGCGCGGATGAAGAAGCTTGCGCAATTGTTCGCCACCCTCACGCCGCGGGAGCGGGCCGCCTTCGTCGCCATCCTGAAGAAGATCGCCGACGCCGCCCGCGCCAGCGAGCGCTAGCGATGCCTGCCGCGTTCTTGGCGTTCCTCTTCCTCGCGCAAGCACTTCTTATCGTCATCCATCTTGCGGTTGCGGAAACGCTCGCCGCGGCATTCGGTATCGGCGGCGTATGGCTGCCGCTCCTCTTTTTTGCGCTTTCCTTTTCTTTCCTTGCCGCTTCACTCCTTGCACGCCGCCGGTCCGGCTGGTTCGCGCGCTCATTGTATCTCGTTGCCGTTTACTGGCTTGGCCTTGTCTTTTTCTTTTTCGGCGGCGCTTTCATCTTTTTCGTGACCGCCACATTGCTGTACGGCGCCGGGTGGTATGTGTCGCCCGCGCTCCTCGGCACCGCTTGTTTCGGCATCTTTTTCCTCATCCATCTTTACGGAACACGACACAGCGGCCGGACGCGGCTGGCAAAGATCGATATAACCATCCCGGGGCTTCCGCCCGCCTGGCACGGGAAAACCATCGTCTTCGTAAGCGACCTCCACCTCGGCAACGTCCGCGGGCGCCGCTTCGCGGAAAAGATCGGCCGGATGATCCAGGCGCTTCGACCGGAAGCCATCCTTATTGGCGGCGACCTTTATGACGGCACGGCCTGCAACGAGCGGGAGATCATCGCGCCGCTTCGCGCCGCGGTCGCAGCGGCTTCGCGCGGCGCCTATTTTGTAACGGGGAACCATGACTATCTTCTCGCGGCGCCGGAACGGGCGTTCACCGCCATTCGCGACGCCGGCATCCGCATCTTAAACAATGAAGCGGCGAATATCGACGGCGTACGCGTTGTGGGCGTGGATTACGAAAGCGCGCGGCATCGCGATGACTTCAAAAAAATACTCGCCGCCATCGTCCCGCGCGGCGGCGCCGGCGCTGACGCTCCGACGATCCTCCTCAAGCATGAGCCGAGCGGCCTTGAGGTCGCCCGCGACGCCGGCGTCGCGCTCGGGCTCTTCGGCCATACGCACGGCGGCCAGATCTGGCCGCTCACGTACCTCGTGCGGCGGATCTACCGCGGATTCGAGTATGGACTTAGATCCTCCGGCTCCCTCACGGCATATACGACGAGCGGCGCGGGCACCTGGGGCCCGCCGCTCCGCCTCGGTACGCGCTCCGAGGTGGTGGAGATCGCGCTCGACCGACCGCCTATAATTCGTTGATCTCCCGGCCGCGCGGGTTCGGCGCGAACATGAAAAGCAGGATCAGCGCGAACACCGTAAGCGACATGGTAGGCACGGTGATATAACCATAGTAGAGGAAATAGAGCGTCGTGCAGCTTGGACCGGTCGCGCTGCAGGGGACGATGGACGGACCGCCGAACTGGATGAGCGTATGGTAAAGCGCGATCATGGCGCCAATGCTCGAGAGGATGATGGAGTGGAGGCGCATGTTCTTATCTTTCATGATGAATGCGGTGAGGAGGAGGATGGTCTGCGGGTAGAGGAAGATGCGCTGCCACCAGCAGAGCTCGCACGGGGCGAAACCGGCGACATTGGAGTAGAACAGGCTGCCGCCGGTCGCGGCGAGGGCGAGGAGGAACGAGAGAAAAATGGCCCGCTCGCCGATGAACGCGGCGAACGACCGTCCCCAGCCGGTCCGCTTGAGCGGCGTCACGAGGACGAGAAAAAGCGCCGCGCCGAAGAGGTCGAGGAGGAGGGTGAAAAACGAGAGGAGCCCGCTCACGCTTGCAACAAAAGGGGTCATCGCTCGTTATTGTAAGCCAGCGGCTTGAACTTGAAAAGGCGGGCTATGACGAAGTCGGCAACGGGCAGCCGGTCTTCGCGGAAATGGTTTCAAGGGTCTGCTCGCCGGTCGCGGTCGCGTTGCCGGGGAACACCCACGTTGGATATCCCGTAATGCCCATTGCTTTGCATGCGGCGGTCTCGCCCTGCGCGTCCGGCGTGGAGCATTCCACGTAGGGGAGATATTTCGCCGCATCGCCGAATTCGCGTTTCTGGTCCGCGCAGTGGGAACACCAAAACGCGCCGTAGAACGTCGTGGAGGTGTCCGCAACGCACTTTGCGAATGCGTCGTATTCGCCGATGGCCGGCGGAAGCGATGTTACGTAGAGAAAGGTCTCGAGCGCCGCAGCGACGGCCACGAGAATCCAAAGCGCTATCCGGACCCGGCGGATCCGGCGGCGCGCGTCGCCATGCGGCTGTTGCCGTCCGTCCATGGTCACGTGGGTGAGTATACCACGGCGCGTCTTGCGTGCGCGCCGGGCGGGGGCGCGCATGATATACTTTTTGCATGAGCGACCGCGCCGACCTCACCCGCGAACTCCTGTCAATTGCGTCGCACCAGATCCGCGCGCCCCTTGCGGCCGTCAAAGGGCTCCTTTCGCTCGTGAAGGACGGGACCTACGGCCCCGTCGACCCGCGCGCGCAAGGAGCGCTCACGAAGGCGCTTTTCTCCGTGGACGAGCTCATCGAACTCACCGACCTGCTTCTGGACCTGCGCCAACTGGAAGCGGGAAAGATGGAATACCGCTTCGCCAAGACCGACCTTGTTACCTTGGTGCGCGACGCGGCCGCGCCTCTCGCATCCGTTGCGGAAAGCCGCGATCTCGCATTTTCGCTCGACCTGCCCGACCATCCCCTTTGGGTGAATGCCGACGCGCACAAGTTGAAGCAGGTCGTAAGGAACATCGCTGACAATGCGATCAAGTACACGCCGCACGGTTTCGTGAAGATTGCGGTGGCGGAGGAGGCAGCCGCGGCGGCCTTGATCGTCGCCGATTCCGGCATCGGCATCTCGGCGGCGGCGCTGCCCTACATTTTCGACGAATTTATCCGCGACGACCGCGTAAAAAAAGAGTTCTACGGAGCGGGTCTCGGCCTTTTTATCGCGAAAAAGTTCGTGGAAGCGCACGGCGGGACGATCCGCGCCGCATCCGCGGGCGAGGGAAAGGGGAGCACGTTCTTCGTAAACGTGCCGCTCGCGGGGTAATCCAGAAAACGGACACCGCAAAAAGAAACCGCCGCGCGCACGGGCGCACGGCGGCGAACCTCGTTATTGACAAACGCTGAGGCATCAGCGCTGGAAAAACGCGCGATACTCTGCGTCGTCAATATACGCGAGGAAGGAATCCATCCAGAAGAGAACGGCGACGATCAAGCCGTTTTCGTTCTTGAACGACCGGAGATCGCCACGCCCGGCGCAATCCCGAAGGGCGCGATAAAAACCGGCTTCAAGGAGGGCGCTCGTGGGACCCGCCTGGATGTCCGCCTCGTGATGCAGTTCGGCGTTCAGGGCATATGCCTCCCTCTTCGTTACGGAGTCCACGAGAGGGAAATCAAGGAACCGTTTCGGGCGCCCATAGAGCTCCCAGCCGAACCCGCCGATCGATCTCAGTTCAATAAGATTTTCCGGCGCCCGGCTCCCCGGGACCTTTTCCTCCTTGGACATGGACGCGACGCCGAGGATCTTCACCCGCCCCTTGAATTGCGGCTTGAGGTATCGCTGCGCCGCGATGAGCGTGGAGCAGGTGCCGGTGACCGCGGCGAAAACGAAACCAGCATCGCCAGTCGCGCTTTTCATTTGCCGGGCGATGTGGTCCATGCTCCATCGATGCCCCTTCACCGCGTCGTCGCGGACATACTGGTCCTCAAGGATGCAGCCGTTCTCCTTGGCAAACGTGTACGCGTAATCGGTCGCCGGAATCCCCTCGGGCGCATAAACGACCTCGGCGCCGGCGCATTCTACGTGGTGCACTTTGCCCTTGGGGAGGCTGTGGTTCACCACGGCGTACACTTTTTCAATATTGAACATCCGCGCCAGGTTCGCCATGTCCTTGATGAAATTCCCCGAAGACGAACCGGCGACGGAGGGGCGATCGTTGAATGTCCCCGCCGCCTCGTCGGCGAGAAGCATCGCGAGCGCGGGGAAGATCTTCCCGGAATAGAGCGGTATTTGGTAGGCGGGAAAGGCCTTGACCCGCACGATATCCTCGAGGCCGGCGTCGCGGAACCAATCTGCGTCGCGTACGTCGGAAGGTATCGGCACGTCAATAAGCGGAGGCAGCCCTTCGGTTACCAAACGGAGGATCCGTTGCCGCCGCGCCTGCAGATCGGTTTCGTTGCGCATAGTGCTCCTTTC
>CAZDJP010000041.1:0-4694 GCA_964505865.1 uncultured Candidatus Saccharibacteria bacterium | reverse complement strand
GTTCTGGTTCTCGCCTTCGCCGTTCCCTTCGCCGTTCATCGCGCTTGTCGCCGTGCTCGTGGCATTCTCGTTCTCAAACTCCAGCGGGTGCTCCTGTAAAAGCTCGTTCAGCTTTCCGCGCGTCTGGGGACCCACGACGCCCGCCTGCTCGATATCGTTCTCCTTCTGGAAGCGCTTGACCGCCGCTTCCGTGAGCGGGCCGAAGTATCCCGTGACGAGCCCCTCCGGATAAATGCCGGGTTTGGCTGCAAGCAGCGCCTGCAGGACCTTCACCTGGTCGCCCGTTGCGCCGAGCGAGAGCGACTGGACGAGCGACACGGTGGCGCTCAACTGCTGCTGCCGCAGGTTCGCGATCTGCTGCATGAGCGACTGGATCTGCTGCTCCAGGCTCGCAATGAGGCTCAACTGCGCCTGGACGGTCGTGCTTGCCGTTGTCGTCGCCGTATCGGCGAACGACGCCGCCGGCGGCGTTCCCGCCGCAACCGCAACCACCGCAAACGCCGCGAACAATGGCATTAATTTCCGCATGTTCATTGGTTGTTTTTGATCGTTTTTTAATCTTTCGACTTTTGTTATAATTATATATACGGGCAAGGTTTTCCGGGCGTTACGATAACATTATACATCGGAAAACCGTACCATTATTGTAGACATATCCACAGCCCAAAAAAAGGTCGATATAGCGAACAGAAACCGACTATGTCAAGCACAGCAAAAATAACCGTTACAATCGTCGTGATCCTGCTCGTTCTGGGCGGCGTCTATTGGTGGCTCCTCGGACAACAAAGAGCCACGGCGCCGACGATCCCCGCGGGCGGCACTTCGGCGGCTCCCACCGGCGCGGCCGCGCTCACGAACGGCAACACGAACGCCGACCTGAGCCAGGACCTCGCGACGATCGACGCGCAGGCGAACGGATTCGCGACCGATTCCGCAAGCATGGACCGATCATTGAACGACCAGCCGGTAACGCAATCGCAACTGTAACGTCATTACTGCCATGAACAAATTCAAATCCAATCGATTCATGACGGTGGTTGCGGCGGCCGCCGTTGCGGCCATCGCGGCGGGCGGGACATCCTCCGCCTTCGCCGTGGGAGGCCGGCTCGGACTCAATGTCGGCGTTTCGGCGAGCGCCACCGTGAACGCGGGCGGCGCGGGTGCGAATGCAAGCACCGGCGTGAACGCGAATGCCGGCGGCGAAGCAGGCGCGCGCGTAAGCGAGGCCATCATCCACCGCGACCTCGCAGCGCGAAATCTCGCGTTTAAGGAGATTACGCGGCGCCTCCATGCGCTCGCGAACCTCCAGACGCGGATCTCCGGCGCCGCGAACCTCCCTGCCAATGTAAAGGCAGACCTACTTGCGGCGATCCAAGCGCAGATCACGGCGCTCACCGCGCTGCAGTCGCAGATCAGCGCGGATGCGTCGGCGAACGCCACGACGTCGCTCAAGGCAGACATCAGGTCCATCCTGGACACGTACCGTTCCTTCGCCCTCCTCCGCCCGCAGGGCGCGATCGAGGCGGCGGCGGACCGCGTAACGAATGTCGCGGCCATGCTCTCCGCGCTTGCCGGAAAGATTCAAACGCGGATCTCAGCGGCAGAGGCAAGCGGCACCGACATGAACGCTTCCGTGACGGCCCTCGCGGACATGAACGCGAAGATAGCGGATGCGACGACGTCGACGCAAGCGGCACTCAGCGAAGCAGAGGCAATCCGGCCGGAGAACACCACCTCCACCGCTGTGTACCACTCGGACATCCAGGCAATGCAGGATGCGCGGTCAAAGATCGTCGCGGCCCAGCATGACCTGAACGCAGCGCGCCAGGACGCGCGGACCGTCATCGTCGCGCTCATCCATCTCTCCGGCGGGGCGAATGCGGCAGGCCTGAACGGCAACGTGAACGCCGAAGCCAACGCGCACGCCAGCACGACGGTCGAGGGATCGTCCTCAGCGTCAACGAGCAAACGGTAATCAGCGAGTGTCGCTGGTGAAAACAAAATGCCACCGCACCGGGTGGCATTTTGGTCCTTATAAAAATAAAACGGGAGGAAAGGCTGTTTGTTCAGTCACTTTCCTCCCGGCGGTGCATCCGGAGCGAACTCCGATTGCGCCGTGGTACGGCATGTCAGAAGAGCAGATACTCCTGCGAACGGGTTCCCCTCGGGTTTCCCCAAAATATCTCCCGCTCGGTGATAGGTGGTGTATGCGCCGCCTTTTAAACGACGCTACTATCATCCAGGGCCTCCGAACGCAGCCCCGCAAGCTGATGGCGGAAACATGTCCCCGCCATCGGGAAGTAAGTTCCTCCTTGTTAGGAGGAACCCCGGACCGTCCCGCTTGCGCGGAACTCCCCTGTTTCTCCATACCCGAAGGTTAGGATCAGCCGGTTAACCAAGTATCGGTCTGCTTTTTGCGTACTTTCGTACCAGTTAAGGGTTTAGCCTTTTTGTCGGCTTACTTGCAGGCAAAGCCTGCTTTCCACCGGCGGATCCGCTGCCACGGAACGTTCTTGGTGCAAACGCGTCCGCAGCTTCCTTAACCGCTTCCGACAATCTCAATATCTATCAAAGAGCTTATGAATGCGGCTTACCTAATCAAGCATATGGCATGCAAAATCCGCGTCAAGGCCCGGAAAGCCCGAAAAACCTCATAAAAACGCCCGTAAAGTGGACAAGCTCTGGATGGCCTGGGGAAAAGCCAGCGTATTCTGTGGAAACCGAACGTCGTCCGCCCGCCATGCTACAATGCCTTCATGCCAGGCATGTCAGGCAGCAACAATACCGAGGTCGCGGTCTTCGGCGGCGGGTGCTTCTGGTGCACTGAGGCGGTGTTCGGCATGCTTCGGGGCGTCGCTTCCGTCATCCCGGGCTATGCGGGCGGCGCGCCGCCCGCGAACGGAAAGGCGCCGACCTACGGAGAGGTCTGCAGCGGACGCACCGGCCACGCCGAGGTGGTCAAAATAGAGTCCGACCCGGGCGCCAGCGCGGCAGCCGCGCAGCAATCGTGGTCGCGCCTTATACCTCTATCCGCGAGAAGAGGTAGCTCCCGGCCGCGAGGCATGCGGCTGTGACGGCGGCAAGAACGGCAAAGTCAAGGCCGAGCCCGAAGCTTGTAACGAGCGAGAGGAGCGACCGGAACGCGTCTACGCCGTAGGAGAGCGGGTCTACTTTCACGAGGACGGTGAGGATGCTGGGCAACCCCGTGATCGGGAAGAGCGCGCCGGAGAGGAAGAAGAGCGGCATGACGAGGAAGTTCATGATGAGCTGAAACCCCTGCATGTCCTCCAGGGTGGAGGCGATCGCCGTGCCGAGCGCGGTGAAGAGGAGCGCGACGAGAAGCATGAAAACGACGAGTACGGGGATAAGCGCCCAGCTCGCCGGCCGGAAGCCGAAAAAGAGCGTGATGAAGAACACGATGAGCCCCTGGATCGTTGCGACCGTCGCGCCGCCCAAGGTCCGGCCGATCATGATGTTCATGCGCGACACGGGCGCGACCATCGTTTCTTTGAGGAACCCGAACTGGCGGTCCCAGATGAGCTCGATGCCGGAGAAGATCGCGGTGAAAATGATGCTCATGCCGATGATGCCGGGCGCGAGGAAGGTGAAATAATTCCCTTCGCCGGCGGCTTTGAACGTGGAACCGAGGCCGTAACCCAAGGCGAGGAGGAAAAGGAGCGGTTGGCCGAGCGAACCGATAATGCGCGATTTGGAGCGCAAATAACGCTTGATCTGCCGCAGCCACATGATGTAAATGGTTTTCATGGTTTTTTAATGCGGTGCTTCAGCGCCGCCGTCCGCGCCACATCTGCGCCGCCCGCCGGAAGTGGTCAATGGATCCCGCCCCTTCTTCGCGGATCATCTTCCCGGTGAGCTCAAGGAACGCGTCCTCCAATGTCGGCTTCTTCGTCCGCTCTTTGAGCTCTGCCGGTGAGCCGATGGCGACGATCGCGCCGTGGTCAATGATCGCGATCCGCTCCGCGATGCGGTCGGCCTCCTCCATATAGTGCGTCGTAAAGAAGACCGTGATCCCCTCCTCTTTGTTCAGCTTGCGGAGATAATCCCAAAGGTGGTTTCGCGTCTGCGGGTCCAAACCGAGCGTCGGCTCGTCCAAGAATATCACCTTCGGATGATGCAGGAGGCCGCGGGCGACCTCGAGCCGCCGCTTCATGCCGCCCGAGAACTCCTTGACCAAATGGTCGCGCCGGTCCCAGAGCTCCACGAACTCCATGAGCTGCCGGATACGCTCGCGGCGCAGCTTCTTCGGCACGCCGTAGAGCACGCCGTGGAATTCCATATTCTCCCATGCCGTGAGCTCGTCGTCCAAACTCGGGTCCTGGAAGACGATGCCGAACGAACGGCGCACGGCGGCCGGGTCCGTCGCGGGATCGTGGCCGTCAAGCAGGATGGTCCCGCTCGTGGGGTGGAGGACGGTCGTAAGCATCTTGATGCTCGTCGTCTTCCCCGCCCCGTTCGGCCCCAAAAACGCAAAGATCTCTCCCCTGTTGACGGAGAACGAAATGCCCTTTACGGCGGCGAAGTCGCCGAACCGCTTGACGAGGTCCTTGACCTCAATGATGGCGTCCATGGTACAATATAGTTAATATACTTAACTATTTTAGCGATGCATCCCTTCCTGTCAACTGTGCACGGCAATGCGGTATAACCGGCGGTATCATTAAGAAAAGATGAAA
>CAZDJP010000040.1:0-4855 GCA_964505865.1 uncultured Candidatus Saccharibacteria bacterium | reverse complement strand
TTTTCTGTTTACTTCCGCTTGATAGGGTGTGAATAATCAGTGCACCCGCCGATAAAAAAGCTAGATAAAATCTGGCTTTTTTGTGTTGAAATTATAAAAATTCATATTTGACGCCGTATCGTTGTGGCGTATAGTTATAGAAAAGTGGGGAGTTGTGGATAATTCTGGGGATAACTGACACTTTCTGTGCAGAACTCCATAAAACAATGCTTTTAGGCGAATACCGGCACAACTTGGATACGAAAGGTCGGGTGGCGATTCCGGCGAAATTCCGCGAAAAACTGAACGCCGGCGCCATCATCACGCGCGGGATTGACAGCTGTCTTTTTGTATTTGCGAATGCCGAGTGGGACGCGCTTGCGAAAAAGCTGATTGCGTTGCCCATCGCGCAGGCGAACTCGCGGGCGTTCGTGCGGCTCATGCTCGCGGGCGCTTCGGATGTGGGATTGGACAACCAGGGGCGGATATTGATCCCGGACTATCTCCGCGCTTACGCCGGCTTGAAAAAGGAGGTCGTCGTCGCGGGGCTCTACAACCGCATCGAGGTCTGGGACGAGGCGGCATGGAAAGCGTACAAGGCGAAGACCGAAAGCGCCTCGGAGGAGATCGCGGAAAAGCTCGGCGAGCTTGGCATTTAAAAACCTTCGGCGTCGCGCACGGGGCACAGCATGCACGAGCCGGTCCTTTTAAAAGAAGTTTTGCAGGCGCTCGATCCGCAGCCCGGCGATTTCATCATTGACGGGACGGTGGACGGCGGCGGCCATGCGGAAGCGATCATTGCGCGGATCATGCCGGGCGGCATGTTCCTCGGCGTGGATTGGGACGCGCGCATGATCGCGGCGCGCGAACGTCAGGCGCGGGAGCGGCATGCGCGCGAGCGCTACGTCCGCGGGAATGATGCCGACCTTCCCGCCATCCTCGCGCGGGAGGAGCTCGGCAAAGCGGACGGCCTTCTTCTCGATCTCGGTTTCTCGTCGGAGCAGCTTGCGGGATCGGGCAGGGGATTCAGCTTCGCCGATGCAGCGGCCCGCGAGCCGCTCCTCATGACCTATGACGATGCGCGCCCGCCCGTCGCGGAGCTCCTCCGCGGAGTGCGCGAAGACGAGCTCGCGGACGTCATCTACCGGTTCGGCGGCGAGCGGTTCTCGCGGCGCATCGCGAAGGCGATCGCCGCGCGGGAGCGCGAACGGGCGATCGTGACGAGCGGCGAGCTTGCGGCGACGGTTCGCGCCGCGGTTCCGAAAAACTACGAGCGCGGCCGCATTGATCCCGCGACGCGCACCTTCCAGGCGCTGCGCATCTGGGCGAACGACGAACTGGGGAACCTCGAACGCGCGCTCGCGAACGTGCCGGCGATCCTGAAAACCGGCGGCCGCGTCGCCGTCATCAGCTTCCACTCGCTTGAGGACCGCATCGTAAAACGTTCTTTCCAAACGTTCGCGCGGGACGGAGCGATGGAGCTGGCGACGAAAAAGCCGATCATCCCGTCGGGCGAAGAGATCGCGGCCAATCCGCGCAGCCGCTCGGCGAAACTGCGGGTCGGCGTCGTGCAAGCGGGCGCCGCCGCACAATGACATCAATATGACCTTTCTTCAACCAAATAGGAATAAAAGCATCGTAAACCGCATCCTTGCGGGGCTTGCGGTCGCGCTCGTCGCGGGCGTGTTCGGCATGGTCGCGCTCTATAATGCGACGGTGAACCTCGGCCACAACATTGCGGCGGCGAAAACGGAGCTGGATGCCGTTGGGGCGGAGAGTACGCAGCTCAACAATCAAGTCATCAACGACTTGAGCGGCAGCGGCCTCGCCGCGGCGGCGTCCGCGGACGGCCTTGTCGCGGACAACAACCCGCAGTATTTCCCGGTGCACGGACCATGGCCTATCGCTTCTCAATATTGATCGGCCTCTTCGCGCTCGCGTACGGCGCGCTTGGCTTCCACGTTTACAACCTCCAGGTGGACAAGGGCGACTATTATCTCGCGAAGGCGGAGAGCCAGGCAGCAGCGGCGGCAAGCGCGAGCGGCGCCCGCGGCGCGATTTCGTTCGCCGGCGAGAACGGCGTGCTCCTCCCCGCGGCGGTGGAGCGGCAATTCCCGATCATTTATGCGGTTCCCGCCGCCATCGCGGACCCGCCGGAAGCGGCGCGGGAAGCGTCGCCGGTCCTGGGCATGCCGGCCGCAACGTTTGAAGACATTTTTTCAAAACCGAACGACCAGTATGAACTTCTCGCGAGGAAGGCGGATCCGTCGGTCGCGCAAAAGATCACGGACCTCAACCTCAAGGGGCTCTATGCCGATTATCTGCCCGACCGCTACTATCCGCTCGGGCCGGTCGCGTCGCAGGTGCTTGGCTATGTGGGGCCCGATGCGACGACGAACAGCGAGAGCGGCCATTACGGCGTTGAGAGCTATTACAACAGCGCGCTCGCCGCGGGAACCGACGTCAACCTCACGATTGATCCGAACATCCAGATAGAAGCGGAGAAGGTCCTCGACGACATCGTCGCGCAGAACGGCGCTTCGGGCGGCAGTTTCATTGTGGAAGAACCGAAGACCGGGAAGATCCTCGCGATGGGCGCGACGCCGGACTTTGACCCGAACAATTATCAATCATCATCGCTCGCGGATTTCGTGAACCCGAACGTGCAGGGCGTCTATGAACCCGGCTCTATTTTCAAGGTGCTTACCATGTCGGCGGGCATCGACGCGGGGAAGATCACGCCCAGCACCACGTACGACGACCACGGCTACGTGGACGTGGGCCATGCGCATATTACAAACTACAACCTGAAGCAGCACGGCCCCTACGGTCCCGGCACGACGATGACGGAGGTCATCGAGCATTCCATCAACACGGGCGCCATCTTTGCCGAGAACCAGACGGGCAACGATATTTTCACGGCGTACATGAAAAAGTTCCGGCTGGACCGGCCGACGGGCATTGACCTTCCGGGCGAGGCGAAGGGCGACCTTTCGCAGCTCAACCCGAAGTCGCCGCAGATCGATTTTGACACGGCGGCATACGGGCAGGGCGTGGCCGTGACGCCCATCGAGCTCGTGACCGCGGTCGACGCCATCGCGAACGGAGGCGTCATGATGCGGCCGTATCTGAACGCCGCGCTTGCGCCCGCGCCGCTCGGGCGGGCGGTCGGCACGACGACGGCGGCGGAGGTCGCGCAAATGATGGTGGCCGCGGTGAGCAATGTGCCCGGCGCGCCGGCGATCAACGGTTACTCCATCGGCGGGAAGACCGGCAGCGCGTTCCTGCCGGACCTCGTGCACGGCGGCTATACGAACTACCTTGTCGATTCCTACATCGGCTTCGGACCCGTGTCCAATCCTCGCTTCCTCATTTTTATCCGGTTGAACAAGCTGCCGGAAGCGTCGCTCGCGGTGGACAGCGTCGTGCCCGCGTTCCGCGAGCTTGCGCAGTACATCATCAACTACTACAATATCCCGCCGGACCGGATTCCAACGCCATGAACCGGGAAAATCCCATGAAACGATTTTTTACCGGCGCCTTGCGCCGCACGCTCGCCCTGCTCGCGCGGCTCACGATCCGCCGCTACCGGCCGGGCGTGGTGGGCGTCACGGGCAGCGTCGGGAAGACCTCCGCGAAGCTCGCGATCGCCGCGGCGCTCGCGCCCGCGCGCCGCGTGCGCGCGTCCGCCGGCAATTTGAACAGCGACCTCGGCTTGCCGCTCGCCGTTCTGGGCGACTGGTCCCCGCGCGACCGTGCGCTCGTTTCGCGGGAAACGCCCGCGGGCGCGGCGCGCCTCCGGAAATCCTTTTTTTGGGTGCGCGTCATTTTCCAGTCGCTCGGGCGGCTCGTCAGGAAAGACCCGGGCTATCCCGAAATCCTGGTCTTGGAATACGGCGCCGACCGGCCGGGCGACATCCGCTCGCTCCTGCGCATCGTGCGGCCGAACGTCGGCGTGATAACGGCGATCGGCGACGTGCCGGTGCATCTTGAATACTACCCGAACCCCGAAGCGGTCGCGCGCGAGAAGAGCCGCCTCATTGAAAGCTTGTCCGCTGCCGGGTTCGCCATTTTGAACTATGACGACGAAACGGTCATGCGGCTCGAACCGCGCACGCGCGGGCGCGTCGTGACCTACGGCTTTGAAAAAGGCGCGGACGTCCGCATCGCGCGGTTTGAAAACTGGGTGGAGGGCCACGACCCGCGCGGCATCGCGTTCCGGCTGGAATTTTCCGGCGGGTCGGTGCCCGTGCGCATCCCTGGCGTGTTCGGGAGGGCGCAGGCGTCCGCCGCGGCCGCGGCGGCCGCGGCGGGTTTGATTTTCGGCATGAATCTCGTTAAAATCTCCGAGGCGCTCCAGGAGTACCGGCCCGCGCCCGCGCGGATGCAGCTCCTTGCGGGGATCAAGTACACCTACCTCATCGACGATTCCTACAACGCGAGCCCGCTCTCCATGCAGGCGGCGCTCGAGACGCTCCGCGACCTGCCCGCCCGTCGCCGCATCGCGGTCTTGGGCGACATGCTGGAGATAGGGAAGTACGCGCCCGAAGCGCACGAGTCCGTCGGCCGCTTCGCCGCCGGCATCGCGGATCTTCTCGTGACCGTCGGGCCGCGCGCGAAGTTCATCGCGGACGCCGCGCGCAAGCGCGGCATGAAGGTGGAGAACATCCGATCCTTCGATGTTGCGGACGAGGCAGGGGAACCGCTCCGCGAGGCCATGCGCGAAGGGGACCTCGTGCTCGTGAAGGGCTCCCACGCGATGGAGCTCGGAAAGGTGGTAGAGACCGTAAAATTCATCACGCCGTCATCGTCTAGCCCGGCCTAGGACGTCGCCCTCTCACGGCGAAAACTCGGGTTCAAATCCCGATGGCGGTAC
>CAZDJP010000039.1:0-4867 GCA_964505865.1 uncultured Candidatus Saccharibacteria bacterium | reverse complement strand
AGCCGGCACTCCGCGGCATGAAAGAAAATGAAAACCTCGAAGTGGATTTCGCCGGGGTATTGACGTTCTCGCCGTCGTGGGGCGATGAATTCCTGACGCCACTGGTAAAATCTTATGGCGGCAGGGTCCATTTAAAACGCACCGAGAATCCATCCGTACGGGCGACACTTACGATACTCAAGGAATCGACCGGACTGCAGTTTGGCGCTTGAAACGTTCATCACTACAATAAAACGCAAAAGGCCCGTTTCCGGGCCTTTTGCCAATCCAGCACGATTACTGGAACCCACCTTGCCAGTTGGATCCACGGGGTTCGATTCCCCGCGCCTCCACCGCCCGCCGCGCCACCTATTTTGCCAGCGAGATATTAAATGCCTGTTAAATAATCTAGCGCCCGCAGCATTGACAGCCGCCAGCCCCGCGCGGTATCATGACACCATTAAAAGTCCTTAAAATGAAATTTTTCATTCACCATCATGAATGTGCTGATACCGCTCATTGCGGCGGTTTTGGGTATCGCGGCAGGGTACTTTGCGCGGCGGTTCTTCGCGGCTAAGCGGGCGGGCGACAGAGAGGCAAGGGCGCAAAAGAGCATCGCCGAGGCGGAGGCCAAGGCGAAGGAGATGGTCGTAGAGGCGAAGGACAAGGCCGCCTCGCTTTTGGTTGAGTTCAAGAACGAGGAAAAGGAGCGGCGGAAGGAGCTGGAGACGTTTGAAACGCGGCTTGCGCACAAGGAAGAGTCGCTTGACAAGCGCGCGGAGGAGCTCGCGCAGGGCGAGAACAAGGTCCGCGCGCGCGAGGAGAAATTGAAGGAAGAAACGGATGCGCTCGCGAAAAAAGAGGGCGATATGGAGAGGCAGATGGAGGCGATCGGCGGCCTCACGGCGGACGAGGCGCGGGCGCAGGTCGTCGCGCGGGCGAAGGAGGAGCGGGCGCAGGACCTCGCGCGGACGATAGAAAAACTGGACCGCGAGAACCATGAGGAGGTGGAAAAGAAGGCGGCGGAGATCGTGACGACGGCGCTCCAGCGGTACGCCCGATCGAGCGTTTCGGAGATCACCACCTCGCTCTTCCCGCTCCGCGACGAGGAGCTGAAGGGCAAGATCATCGGCCGCGAAGGCCGGAACATCCGCGCCTTGGAGCGCGCGACCGGCGTGGAGTTCATCATTGACGAGGCGCCGGAGGCGATCATCATCTCCTCCTTCGACCCGTACCGCCGCGAGGTGGCGCGCATGGCGCTCGACAAGCTCGTCCGCGACGGGCGCATCCAGCCGGCGAAGATAGAGGAGAAAGTGGAGGAGGCGAAGGAGGAGCTCGCGAAGCGGACGCAGGAGATCGGCGAGGCGGCGGCGCAGGACCTGGGCATCTTTGATCTGCCGAAGGAGCTCTTGCAGATGGTCGGCCGGCTCCACTTCCGGACGAGCTACGGCCAGAACGTCCTCACGCACTCCATCGAGATGGCGTATCTCTCCGAGATGATGGCGCGGGAGCTCGGCTTGAACGCCGAGGTGGCGAAGAAGGGAGCGTTCCTCCACGACATCGGGAAGGCGATCGACCATGAAGTGGAAGGCACGCACGTGGACCTCGGGATGAAGCTCCTGCGCAAATATGACATTGACGGGAAGGTCATAGAGGCGATGCAGTCGCACCACGAGGACTACCCGTATGCGCGGCCGGAGGCGTACGTCGTGACGGCGGCGGACGTATTGTCTGCGGCGCGGCCCGGCGCCCGCCGCGGCACGTTGGAGAACTACATCAAGCGGCTCGCCGACCTTGAGAAGATCGCGATGGAGTTCCCGGGCGTGAAACAGGCCTATGCCATCTCCGCAGGCCGCGAATTGAGGGTTTTCGTGACGCCCGAGAAGGTGGACGATTTCCGGGCCTTGGAGCTCGCGCGCGAGATTGCCAACCGCGTCCAAACCGAGTTAAAATATCCTGGAGAGATAAAAGTGAACGTCATCAGGGAAATCCGGGCCGTGGAGTATGCCCGATAATTTTTTAAGCGATTTTTAATGGATTCAATCTCAAGCCACCCCGAAGTCCTTGCCGTCATCGTCGCGCTGCCGCTTTTCGGCGTCCTCGCAAAGGTGTTCCGCGCGTCCTTTGAACGGATTGCGAAGTGGTACCTCTCTATCGCCATCTTCGCGGTCGTCATCGTGATGAATTCCATGTTCTTCCCGTTCATCGGCGGGAAGGATTATTTCTTCCGCTTCTCCACGGAGCTCTCGCTCATCTTCTTCCTCTTCGCATGGGCGTTTGAAATGCGCGGCGGGGAGCTCGCCGAGCGCCTGAAGACAGCGTTCAAGAAGCCGCTCACGATCGCCGTCACCGCCTTCGCCGGCGCTTTCCTCCTCGCGACCGCGTTCGCCTACGACGCCTATGCCGCCTTTTGGTCCAACTACGAGCGCGGCGAAGGCGGCTTCCAGATGATCCACTACTGGCTGTTCTTCATCCTCCTCGTGCTCTTGCTGCGCACCGAGCGCGACTGGAAGAACATGTTCAAGTTCTCGCTCGCGGCGGCGGGGCTCATGATCCTGTACGGGATCGGAGGTTCGCTGGTTCTCCCGGGCTTCATCGGCCCGTGGGCGGGCTCTTCGAACATTCCCCCGAGCTGGATCCAAAAGTTCATCAGCAACCGCTTCCAGGGCTCGCTCGGCAACGCCGAATACGTCGGCGCCTATCTCCTCTTTACCATGTTCTTCACCGCCTATCTCTGGGTGAAACGGAAAGAAGCCGGTCCCATGAAATCCCTCGCGCATATCGGCTACGCGGTCCTCTTTTTGGCATTTCTCCTCTTCTTCCTCTTGAGCCAGACGCGCGGGGCGTTCCTCGGCTTTGGCATCGGCGTCTTCGCGCTCGTCCTCTATTTCGTCATTCGTGGGCGCGGGCGGTTCCGCAAATGGTCGCTGGCCGCACTCGCGGTCGTCGTCATTCTCGGCGGCGGCGTCTGGACAATCCGCAATTCATCGTTCGTGGAAAACCTCCCCGGCGGCCGGTTGCTTCAGATCAGCACGACCGCGAGCGACGTCCAAACCCGCTTCATGGTCTGGGGCGAAGCGTGGCAAGGATTCCTTGAAAGGCCCGTTCTCGGCTGGGGGCCGGAGAACTTCACGACGGTCTACGACCAGTTTTTCAACCCGGGTTTCTACAATCCCCTGAACCCCGGCGGCAGCCAGACGTGGTTTGACCGCGCGCACAGCGTCTTCTTTGATTCTCTTTCGGAGACCGGCATCGTCGGCTTTGCCGCCTACGTTTCCATATTCGTCGTATTTTTCTGGGCGTTCGGGAGAAAGAAGCACGGAGGGGCGAATGAGCCCGCGACGGCGACCATCGTGGAGCGGGGTCTCGTTCTCGCCCTCCCTGTCGCGTATCTCGTACAGGGCGCCGCGGTCTTCGACGTCCTCCCGATGTACGTGAGCCTGTTCACTTTCCTCGGTTTCGCCTATTACTACTTCTACGAGCGCAATCACGAGCCGCACGAGGAGCACGCGCACCTAGGACATCCCCACCACCATAATGGATAGGACCGTCAAGGGCACCATAGCCGTCATCGCCGCCGCATTCGTTATCTTCGTCGCGGTTTTCGGTTCGTACCTCCCGATGCGGAAGTCCGAGATGTTCATCGCGACGCTCCAGAGCTTCTCCGCGCAGCCGCCGACTTCACTTCAGGACCTCGAGAGCCGCATCGCGGCGCCGCTTGACTACTACGCGCCGATCGGGCAGGAGGAACTCGTCCGCAACACGGCGAACAACGTCCTCGGCTTCATCCAGCACGGCACCGATGCGACGACGACCCGCGCACTCGTGAACTTCCTGAACAGCTACTACGATCCCATCCTGAACAGCGGCAAAGGCATGAGCTTCGGGCAGGACGTCTATCTTGAGGGCGCCGTGAACGAGATCTCCTTCGCGCAGACGGGCGATCCGAGCTACCTGCAGGACGCGCTCAAGTGGTATTCCCTCGGCCACGAGCTCGGTCCCAACCGCCCCCAGCCGCTCTACGGCCTCTTTGACGTCTACCGCGCGCTGGGAGACGCGACGGGGACGGAGACGACCGCGCAGGAGATCCTCCACAACTGGCCGAGCGACACGCGGATAGAAGCGAGCTTGCAGCAGTTCTTGGGGACGGTGAGGACGGGTGCAAAGAAGTAATGGCCAATGGAGGATGTAGTAGCTTTTTTGAGGGAGGGAAGAACTTAGGCCTTTACAGCTCGCAAGCGGCAGGGGGTGGCGGTGCGGGACAGCAAGAATCCCAACGGCGGAATCCACTCCTTCACCAACAACGACTGGACGCTGATTGAAAACGTTTTCATTGGTCCTTGAATTGAAGTTGGTTTCGGCCAAGACCCAAACACACACGAGGCGCCACCATAAATTTTAATAAGAAAAAGGGTAAGCGACAGCCTACCCTTAATTCAATCGCGAAGGTATCGGGGAACAGTGGTTAAGTCTGCGGGCGGATTTGCCAGCGTTTCGGCGATGGTCTCTGCGATGGGCGCACCAGTAAGTTCTTCAATCCAACCCCATTGTCCATTCGGATTGATCTCTAGAAAGACATACCGTCCATCCGGGGTCCGGACAAGGTCAATAGCACCGTAACTTAAGTTCCAAAATCGAAGCAGCGCAATCAAGTTTTGCTCCACCTCCCCGGGCAACGTGCAGAGCTCATGGCGAACATTGCCGAAGTCGTATTTTCTCCAGTCATGTTTTGTAAGTTCGCTGTCCTGGGAATGGATGGCGCACGCGAACACTTTCCTTCCCACGATCGTCACCCTCAATTCAACATCCTTGGGAACGTATTCTTGGACCATGAGGCCATTTTGAAGTAGTTGTATTTTGCCATATGCAGTCCATAAAATCAAAATTA
>CAZDJP010000038.1:0-4898 GCA_964505865.1 uncultured Candidatus Saccharibacteria bacterium | reverse complement strand
CCTCGTCTTCCCCGTGGCGAATCTCATCGCCACGCGGCAGGTGCATTCCGGCGACCTGCTCGCCGTCGATCATGCACCCTCCGCCTCCCGTTTGGCGTTTGCTCGGGAGAACAAGGGGGCGATCGTGACGATCGCCGCGAGGTGCGCGTGATGGCCGCGGACGAAAAACTAAAAAGGCTCGCCTAGCCGTGCTCGGCGGGCCTTTTCCTCATTGTCCGCGCAGCCGGTATAATGGAACGGATGAACAAGGCGGCTGAAGAACGTGGATTGCACGATCTCTTTGAGATCGGCATCATCCTAAAAGCGATCGACGGAACGTTGGAGCTTTTCGGCGGCGCCCTCCTTTGGTTCATATCGCCCGCGACGCTCGATGCCCTCTTGCGTTATCTCTTCCGAGGCGAGCTCATCGAGGACCCGAAGGACTGGCCTGTGAACGCCCTTTTGCACCTCACGCAGAACCTCGCGGGCGGCCTGCAGGCCTATGCAGCCATCCTCCTCGTTGCGCACGGCGCCGTGAAAATATTCCTCATCATCGGCCTCCTGCGCGGGAAGCTCTGGGCCTATCCCGCCGCCATCATCGTTTTCATCGGCTTCATCGCCTCACAGCTCTACCAGCTGAGCATGCAGTATTCGCTTTTCCTCTGGGCGATTACGATCGTGGACGCGCTCGTCGTCGCGCTCATTGCGCACGAATACCTCGAAGTGCGGCGGAGGCGCGGGCTCCTCGGCGGCGCCTGATGTCTATGAATATGAATATGAGCTGATTTACGGGTGCGCGACGCTCCACGAGGCGCTTATGTTCGCGCCGTTCGCGCGCGGCGCGGCCTTATTTTTGCGCGACGGCCGCGTCCGCGGGCGCGTCCTCGATCTCGCAAACGCCGCTCGCGCAGGCGAGCTCTCTCTTCACGTCCGTCGCGTCCTCCTTCTCATAGAGGAGGATCTGGGAGAAATCGATCTGCGGCATCTTCGCCGCCATCTCTTCGTAGCGCTCCTTTGTGATCGCCTCGTAAGGAGCCAAAAGATACGCGTAATCCTCGCGCGGCAGGAAGGAAAGTCCGCCGATCATGTCCCAGTTTTCGTAGAGCCAATCCGCGACCCCGATCCATTCGTTTTCGCCGACGGAGATCGTCGCCGATGGATTGTGCTCTGTGTAATGCTCCTTCACCTTTTTCCAGTAGTTGAGCTGGTCGATGGCCGTGAGGTCGTCCTTCGTCACGGCGCCCTCCGGCGCCTTGACCGGAAATTCAAGGACGTAGGTGCTCGCGGACGAGAGCGACTGGCCGACCTCGGGGAAATAGGGGATCTTTTGGTCCTTCAGCATCTCGAAGAGCGCGTCAGTGGAAGCAATGCGCACGCGCCGGACGTAATATTTCGCGTGGCGCGGATGGATGCCGGAGGACGAATCGACGGTCTGCGAAACGGTGCCCGACGGCTTTACGCAGGTGATCGCCATGGACGGCGTGATGCCGAAGCGCTTGGCGTACTCGGCATTCACCTCGGCGGCGCGCTCGCGGATCTTCCGGAGCGTCGTTTCGTCGCGCACCGCGGTCGAGTCCCACTGGCCGGTGATGGAGACGCCCAAGAGCCGCTCCGCATCGCAGTTCTTTTTCCACTCCTTGGAGAGGTAGGGAAAATCGGTGAGCGTGGACTGGTAGGTGCCGAGGATGGCCGCGAGGCGCGCTTTGCGGAGGAGCGATTCCTCGGTGTCCTCGGCGCGGGCGACGATCTCCGAAAGGTTGCAGAACTCCTTTGGCTGCAGGATGATCTCGCCGCAGGGGTTCGTCCCCACGCGATCAATGGCATCCTTCAGGAACTTCCTGCGGCGCTCGGGGAGCTGGTAGGCCATGCCGCCGCGGTTGAAGATGCCCCGCTCGCCGGTGCCGCTCTTCGCGAGGGAAAGCCATTCTTCGATGAACTGGGTGGCATTCGGTTTTGCCGCATAGACAGCCGAATTGTTCGCCATCGCGCGCTGGGGGTTCGTCACCCAGAACTGGCCGGTCTTCGCCGCGCGCATCTCGGGATCGTCAAGGTCGGAGAGCGAGATCATCGCGCTCCGGCGCACGCCGCCTGCGACGACGACCTCCCCGATCTTGCAGACGATGTCGTGCACGTCGATGTTCGAGAGCCGCCGCCCCTGGCGCGAGAGGACCTTCGCGCGAGCGAAGACAAGAAGCGCGCGCAACGGTTCGGGGCCGGAACTTTTCCCGCCCATCGTTTTCAAGCGCGCGCCGGCCGGCCGCAGTTGCGAGAGATCAAAGTCAATGTCCTTGCCGTCGAACCACGTTTTCAATCCGAGCGTGAGGGCGTCGCACCAGCCCTCCTTGCTGTCATCGATCACGTGCGTCGCGAGCTTCTTGCCGCTCTGCTTTTTGATCTGCGGCAGTTTCTGCACGTATTGGCTCTCCACGCTGAAGCCCACGCCCGTGCCGCACATGGAGATGTACATGATCTCGGCGAAATCCTCCAGCTTCTGCGGCGCCGTGAATGAGCAGTTGAACGCGGCGACGTTCGTCGCGCGCGCGGCCTTCCCCGCGAACTGCAGGAGCCGCATGGACGGCATCGCTTCCTGTTTCAAAATGCCCTCGCGCAGTTCCGCGTACTCGGCCTCGGTGAGCTTTCCGCCGAGGCTCTCGCGCATGAAGTCCATGTAGCGGTCCACCGTTTCGATCCACGTTTCGCGCCGGCCCTCCTCGGGGATCCATTTTGAGTACGAGCGGTAATAGACGAACTCGGCGAGCTGGTTCTTGAAGTATTTTTTGCTTTCTTCGGCGAGCTCACGGACGCGCTCCGGGATCTCGTGCTTCTTTTCGCGGATCTCGGCGCGGTCTTTGCGGTAGAGGATGTACGCTTTCGCCGTTTTCGAGTAGTCCATGAGGATGAGCTGCGTCTCCACGACGTCCTGGACCTCCTCGATGGTCGGCACGTGCCCTTTCGGATATTTTTTTGAGAGCGTGACGAGCACTTGCTCGGAAACTTTTTCCGCATCCTCTTTCGATTTCGCTTCGCCCGTCACGTTCATCGCCTTCGCGATGGCATTCGTGATCTTTGTTTGGTCGAACGCGACGATGCGGCCGTCCCGCTTCCTCACCTCCGCGAACTCGTGCTTCCCGAAGAGCATGGGGTTGAAAGTTAATGAAAGTTTAATGGCGACGTAAAACCATTCTACCACCGGCGATTATGGAGGGAAGGTGTGGATAATGTTTTTTACGACACGGTCAGCTTGGGAAGTCAAATTGTTCCAGTTTTTGGGCGGCATTGATGAGATAAAGGACATTTTTATCAGGGCTGTAAAGAGGGCGGGTCCCTTTTGCGATGGAAACGAGGTTTTGGAGACCGGCGTCCGCGAGGTCGAGGAAGGAAACGGAGTCCGGGTAGACGACGAAAAGGTGGTCCGCGTCTTCGTACCAAATGACTTCGGAAGCCGACGCGACGTCCGGGAGATTGAAGCGGTGATAGGTTTGCGTATCGGCAAAAGGGATCACCTCAAAGCTGCGGTGTTCCAGCGTCGCGACCGCGGAGCCGTCGGGCGCGGCGGCGAACTGCTTTACGTCGTCGGCGATCTTTTTGAATTGCCCCGCGTTTATGTCGTATGCATAGAGCAATCCGTCGCTTTGGAGGACGCCGAGGAGCGAAGGATTGATCCATTGGAGCTCGAGCGTCCTCGCAGGCACGGTGGAAGAGCTCCCCGCGAGCGTTTTCGCCGATCTATTATAGAGAACGATGGCCGATACGCCGGCGTTCGCTCTGAACTGGCTCCATGCGAGGAGCGCTGGCGACGAGGCGAGCGGTGCGCCAAACGCGGCGCCGGTCGGCGCGCGGTCGATGAGCGCAGTGGTCCCTCGCGCCGCGTCGAAGGTCCAGAGGCGGTTGCTGCTCAGGGCGACGAAGAGCGTCGCATCGCTCCGGTCCACGGCGAGCGTTATGAGCGACCGGACGTCCGCGCCGCCGCGCGCAAGCGCGGCGGAGAGGTTCGCCGAAGTTCCGGCTGCGACGTTGCGCCATTCGTACATTCCCGCCGCGGTCCGGTAGATGAATGTTTGCAGATCCGCGCTCGCGCTCACGATCGCGCCGCGGGCGACGGTGGTCGTCGTCCCCGCGAGCATGATCGCGCCCGCCGTCGTTTGGATGAGCGGCGCGCCCGCCGAACCGACGGCGAACTGTTCCACGCTCGATGTCGTAATGGACGCCGGCGCCGACGGCACAAGAACGGCGTGTTTAAATTCCGTGACGAGCGACGGGAGCACGGCCGCCTCCTCGCTCCAGTTGCGATAACCGGGCGCCGCGAGCATGAGATCGTGATTGCCCGGGAAAAGACCGGAGATGACCGTGCTCTCCGAAAGGAAACTTGCCTGGTTCGCGACCGGCTTGCCGTCCAACGTTATTGAAGCATCAGCCGGGTACGGCCGCACGAGGATGGCGCCGACTTTCGCCGCCCGCCAGGTTGCAAGGTCAAGCCGCCACCCCTGCGCATAAAGCACGATTCCGGCGCCGAGCACGGGAAACAGCGCCAAAAGGGCATAAAAAACGGCCCGCCGCGTCCGCTTTGTCATACGGGTTGATTGTAGATGATGCCAGCCGCTCCCTCAAGGTGTATAATAGGAGCATCCCGTCGCAGATCTCGGATCAAATAATCTTTTACGGGAGGGCGATAGCGCTGCGGCCCGTGGGCCGCTCCTGAGCCCACCCACTTGGCGCAAGCCAGAGATCGGACGGGATGACAAAGCGCCGGCGCATGCCGGCGTTTTGCTTTTGCATTCGAGGGGCGTCCCGACGTCGGCTATCCGGCGAGCGCGTTCACCTTCGCGGCAAGGATAAAGTCGTTCTCGGAAAGGCCGCCTACGGCATGGGTGGAGTTCGTGAGGCGGACGATGTTATAGAAAATATAGATATCGGGGTGG
>CAZDJP010000037.1:3442-5131 GCA_964505865.1 uncultured Candidatus Saccharibacteria bacterium | reverse complement strand
GTCGCCCTTTTTCTTCTCGGCCTTGCGGTGGGAAGCTTTGTGAATGTGGTCGCTCTCCGGTATCGCGGCGATCATTTTTCGTTCAGCCCGAAAGTGATCGGCGGGCGGTCGCGATGCCCGCATTGCGGCGCCACGCTTCGATGGTTCGAGCTCGTGCCGCTCGCGAGCTTTCTCTTCCAAGGCGGCCGGTGCCGGCGGTGCAAAGCGCGCCTCGGCTGGCATTATCCGCTCGTGGAGCTCCTGTCGGGGGTCATCTTCGTCGCGGCGCCGGCGAACCTCGTCGCCGGCGCTTACGTTGCCGCCGCGGCTGGGATCGGCGCTTCGACGGTCATCTCCGCGCTCTGGATCGCCGCCCTTGAGCTTCTCCTGCTCATCGCCTACATCGACATCCGCCTCCAGATCGTGCCGGACGAGCTCACGGCCGCGCTCGGCGCCGTCGCCGTATTCGTTGCGATATTTACGATCGGAGACCCCCCGGGGGCGAATGGTTCCTTTCTCGGCGCTTCCGCAGCGCTCTTCGGTTTTCAGGGAAACCTTTGGCTGAACCGCCTCGCGGCCGCGCTCGGCGGCGCCGGCTTCTTCGCGTTCCTCGTCGCCGTGACGCGCGGAAAGGGGATGGGGTGGGGCGACGTGAAGCTCGCGGCGCCGGTCGGTTTTCTCTTCGGCTGGCCGGACGCCCTGTTCCTTTTCGCCGCCGCCTTCATCGCCGGCGCGCTCGCGGGCGCATGGTTCCTCCTGCGGAAGGAAAAAACGATGAAGAGCGCCGTCCCCTTCGTGCCGTTCCTCGCCGCGGGCGCCGCATTCGTTTTTTTCTTCGGCGCCCCCGCGCTCGGATGGTATTTTCATATAATAGGAGTATGAAGGGCTTCACCATCATCGAGCTCCTCGTCGTCCTCGGCATCTCCGCCATGCTCACTGCGATCGCGATCGTTTATACCGGCGTCGCGCGGAACGAGACCGCGCTTAAGGTGGAGGCCGCGAAGGTCGCCGGCTTCATTTTCCGCGCGAAGGACCTCTCGCTCGCGACCTACGGAACGCTCACGCCGGCCGGCACGCCGAAGATATGCGGTTATGGCGTGTTGTTCAATCTTGCGGCGAGCGCCGGGCGGCCCGCGAACACGTACTCTCTCTTCGCGTACGAGCCAAACCCCTCAACCTATAACGACATACCGCAAACGAACGGCGTGCTCCAATTCTGTCCCGATGTGGCATCAACGACCATGAACGGCATCGCGTCTACCGAAGAAGCCATCGTTTCCAACGAGACGAGCACATGGAACGTCCCCCTCGAGGGCGGCATTCGCATGGCGACCACCTCCGCCGCGGGCGATGTGCTCCTCACGGTCCTTTTTTCGCCGCCGAACCCCAATGTACGGATGAGCAACGGCGGCCCTCCGCCGCTCGTCACTTCCACATTGCGCGTTTACTTGGAAACGGGGGATGGGAGCGCCTCCACGACGGTTACCGTGACCGGCAGCGGCGAAGTGGATTTTTAAATCCATGCAACGGCTCGCCAGACGCAGAGGCCAGATGCTCCTTGAGGCGATTGCCGCGCTCGGCATCCTTACCGTCGGTTTCCTCGGGATCATCGCGCTCCTCTCGCGTTCGTTCGCCGAGGCCCGCACGGTGTCGGACGAAACGACCGCCACCTACCTCGCCGCCGAAGGGATAGAGCTCGCAAAAAATATC
>CAZDJP010000037.1:0-3342 GCA_964505865.1 uncultured Candidatus Saccharibacteria bacterium | reverse complement strand
GCCCTCGCGCTTTTTTCCGTGGTGGCCGCGATCGCGGTGGGCGGCTTCGCGCGGGCGCTCCACGCGCAGGGCGAGGCGTCGGCGCTCATCGCGGCGCAATCAAATGCGAGCATCGCTTTGGAACAGATGGCGCGCGAGATCCGGAGCGGCTATCTCTTCTGCACAAGCGCGTTATCAACGCTATCCAACCCGATGCCAGATGCCGTTTGTGGTTGTGTCCTTTTACCCGGGCCCGGGAACGGTGAACCATGGACGTGCAGCGCGCTGGTTTTTACGAATGCCGAAGGCGAAGGTGTCACCTATTCCACGGGTTCAGGGGCGCTCACGCGCAACGGCAGCGCGATTACGAGCGGCAATGTCGCCGTGAAGTACCTTACCTTTACCCTCTTCGGGCAGGTCCCGGGCGACCATTGGAACCCGCGCATCACGATGGCGATGGGGATCGCCCCGAGCTCCACCGATCCTGCGATCGCGGGCGACGTGATCCGCCTCGAAACAACAGTGAGCGCGCGGCAGGCCGATTATACGTCGTCGACGCCGCCGCAATACTAACGAGATGCACGCCATGAAGAAACGAATGCCGCCTAAAGGACAAGCAATGCTCCTCACGGTGCTTGCGCTCGGCGGGGCGATCTTGGGCGCGACGTCCATCGCGGGGCTTCTCATGCTATACCAAATTCGTGCGACGACTGACACGGCGCACTCCGCGCAGGCGGTCTTCGCCGCGGATGCGGGAACGGAGTGGGCGGAATACGTCTATTTCTGCTATCTCGCCGCGCCGCCATGCGCGGATCCCGCTTCGACGCCGTACCCTAGTTTCAACACTCCCCTCGGCGCAACGGCAACGACCACATGTTACGACGAGTATGGCAGCACCACGTTCTGCTATGCGACGACGAGCGGCATGGCCTACGGGACCGCCACGGCCGCCATCGCGAAGGGCGCCTCCCTCAATTCCGTGCGGGCGTTCTATTTGAACATCACGACCGCCACGAGCACGCGGTAGGGTTTGGGGCGGACCGAAGAGGGGTATAATAGGCCCATGGAGAGAGAGGCAATAGCGAAGGCGCAGGCCCGCGAGCGGGCGGCGCACTTAAAAAAAGTCATCAAGAGATACCGCGCGTCGCGGCTGGTCTATAACAAGGAGCTCGTCGATCCGGAGGTGGAGGACGCCCTGAAGAAGGAGCTCTTTGACCTTGAACAGCGGTTCCCGGAGCTCGTCACGCCCGACTCGCCGACCCAGCGCGTGGCGGGGAAGCCGCTCAAGGAGTTCGCAAAGGTACGGCACGACGTGCGGATGACGTCCTTCAATGACGCATTCAGCGAGGCGGACATGCGCGACTGGCTTGCGCGATTGGAGAATTATCTCGGGCGTCCGGCAGCCGGAGCGCGCACCGCTCATACCCGCGGCGCGGCGAATTGGGCGCCGTTCTATTGCGAACTGAAGATAGACGGCCTCGCCATTGAACTGGAGTACGAGAACGGCATCTTCGTCCGCGGCTCCACGCGCGGCGACGGGATGATCGGCGAGGATGTGACCCAGAACCTCCGCACGGTGGAGGCGATCCCGCTCGCGCTTGCGGAGCCGGACGAGGCGGCGGCCAACTTGGGAAAAATGTCGCTCGATCCGCGGCGGTACGACCTGCGCCCGCGGCGGCTCGTCGTGCGCGGCGAGGTGTTCCTCACGAAAAAAGAGTTCGCGCGCATCAACCGCGAACAGGAAAAGAAAGGGTTGAAAACCTATGCGAATCCGCGGAACATCGCTGCCGGCTCCATCCGCCAGCTTGATCCCGCCGTGACCGCGGGCCGCCGGCTGGACTCCTTCCAGTACGATATCGTGACCGAGATCGGCCAGACGCACCACGAGGAGGAACACTTGATCCTCCGCGCGTTCGGGTTCCGGACGAACCCGTGGAACAAGCCGGCGCGCGACTTCGCGGAGATCCTCGCGTTCCGCGAGCATTGGGCGAAGCACCGCGAGAAGCTGGACTACGAGATCGACGGGACGGTCGTCATCGTGAACGAGAATGCCGTGTTCGACCGCGCGGGGATCATCGGCAAGGCGCCGCGCGCGGCGATCGCGTACAAGTTCTCCGCGCGCGAGGCGGCGACGGTCGTCACGGACATCAAGGTGCAGGTGGGCCGCACGGGCGCCTTGACGCCCGTGGCCGTGATGCGGCCGGTCAACGTGGGCGGCATCACGATCACGCACGCGACGCTCCACAATGCGGACGAGATCGAGCGGCTCGGCTTGAAGATCGGCGACACGGCCGTCGTCTCGCGCGCGGGCGACGTGATCCCGCAGGTGACGAAGGTGTTGAAAGAGCTCCGCACCGGCCGCGAGCGCGCGTTCAAGATGCCAATGCAGTGCCCGGTGGACGGCTCTCCCGTCGTGCGCGAGGGCGCCATCCACCGTTGTTCGTCGAAGACCTGCGCCGCCCGGCACCGCGAGGCGCTCTGCCATTTCGTTTCTCGCGGCGCGTTCAACATCGAGGGCCTCGGGCCGAAGATCATTGACCGGTTCTTGGACGAAGGGCTCATTTCCGATGCCGCCGATATCTTCACCTTGCAGGCCGGCGACATCGCGGCGCTTGAGCGGTTCGGCGAGAGGTCGGCGGAGAACATCGTGGACGAGGTCGCGGAGAAAAAGCGGCTGCCGCTTGCGCGGTTCCTAAATGCGATCGGCATCCTGCACGTCGGCGAGGAAACGGCGGCGCTCCTCGCGAAAAGCTTGGATTTCCCGCACGAGCGCGGCGTCGTGGACATCAAGGATATATTAAAAACATTTGAAAAATCATCCCTGGACGACCTCCAGAAGGTCCCGGACATCGGCCCGAAGGTCGCGGCGAGCATCCACGGGTGGTTCCGCGAGCCGCGCAACGCCAAGTTCCTGGAACGGCTTGCGAAGGCGGGCGTTATCGTGACCGCCGAACCGCGCGCGGCGGCGCGCGGGAAGCTCGCCCGCAAGACCTTCGTCCTCACGGGCACGCTCGCGTCCATGGGGCGCGAAGAGGCGAAGGAAAAGATACGCGCGCAGGGCGGCGCGACATCAGAATCCGTGAGCAAGAAGACCGATTACGTCGTCGCGGGCGCCGAGCCCGGTTCAAAGCATGCGAAGGCGCAAAAGCTCGGCGTCGCGATCATTGACGAGAAAGAATTCCTGCGTATGCTGAAATAGTTGCTTGCGGGCGTAGTTCAGTCCGGTCCAGAACGTCCCCCTGTCACGGGGAAGATCACGGGTTCAAATCCCGTCGCCCGCGCAAAACAAAAAGGGTGCCATTTCGGCTCGCGTCCGGGATCAAGTTCGCCGAAATGGCACCCTTTTTGTTTTGCTTCGTGTTG
>CAZDJP010000036.1:3638-5343 GCA_964505865.1 uncultured Candidatus Saccharibacteria bacterium | reverse complement strand
GCCGCGAGCGCAGAAGCGTCCGCTTTCGCGAGCTCCGCCTCCGGCTCGCCGGGCCTCCCGCCCGCCGCCAGCGCTTCAAAAAATTTTTCGTCTTGCGCATCCATGGAAAAACGGTTACAGCGACAGTTCACGGATCGCCGCGATCTCGGCCGGCCGCCCCACTTTCAACTTCTCAAAATCGTTCAGGACGAAGAACCCGACGATGAGGAGGAGGACGAGCGTGTACGCGACGTTCCCATAGGTCAGTATAAGGTAGTTGAAGAGGGCGTGCAAGGCGGCGGCATAGGCGAAGCCGACCGCGAGGTTCCGGCCGACCTTCCGGCGCGCGACGCCGAGCGCCCAGTGGTAGCCCACGATGCCGGAGGTGAGCGCATGGAGGAGCGTCGCGCCCACGAACCGCAGCGATGCCGTCGTAAAGAACGCGTTCACGAAGGCGAGCGAGGCGGGGATGTTCGCCACGGCGCCGAGGTTCTCCAGGGTCGCGAACCCCATCGCGGCGACGATCATGTAGAGCATCCGCTCCACTGGCTCGTCCACGGCCGCGCTTTTGCCGATGGAAAAATACGCCGCGCCGAACTTCATCACCTCCTCGATGAGCGCAAGCGTGAGGAGCGAAATGACGGAAAAGAGCTCCACGCCGATCTTGGCGAGGGCGCCCGTCCACCATTGTTCAATGACGACCGTGAAGAAGCCGAACGCGATGCCTGCGAAGAACGTGAGGACGATGAGCCGCTTCGGCTCCGGTCGGTCCTCCTCCTCGGTGAAATAGAAGACGAGCCACGCGAAGCCGGGGAGGAGCCCGAAGACGAGCGCGAGAACGAGCATCCGTTTATTTTAGCATGGGGCGCCCGCTGCGCGGGCCGGTGCGGCTCCGCGCGATCCCGCGCCGCGCTACCACTGCGCGACCATAAGCATCTCCTTCGGCCGGAACGTCCGGTAGATCTCCTCGGTCACGAACGGCATGAAGGGGTGGAGCATTGTGAGCGAGCCGAGGAGGAGGTGTTCTAAGAGCACGTAGCTCTCGGCCTTCTCCGCCGCCGCGCCGTCGCGCAGCGCTTTCTTTTCCCGTTCCACGATCTTGTCCGCGAGGGTATGCCAAATATAGCGGTAGAGCTTTTCCGCCGCGAGATGGAACTCGTATTTTTCCATGTGCGCGGTCACTGTTTTATGAAGCGCGGCGAGTTCTTTTGATTCTTTGCGCTTCAGGATGTTTTTTTGCGCTGCCGCGCGTTGGGCGTCAGCATCCGCATCGCGCGGCATTCCTTCCGGCCGGCTCATTTCCACAAACCGCGCGATGTTCCATATTTTCGTCGCAAAGTTGCGGTAGCCGCGGATCTTGTCTTCGGAGATGACGATATCCGCGCCCGGCGTGTTGCCGGTGACGAGCGCCATCCGCAGGGCATCCGCGCCGTAGACCTCCGCGACGCCCAACGGGTTCACGATGTTGCCCTTTGACTTGGACATCTTCACGCGGTCCTTGTCGCGCACGAGGCCGTGCAGGTAGACCGTATGAAAAGGAAGCTTGCCAGTGCGGTAGAGGCCGAGCATCACCATCCGCGTCACCCAGAAGAATAAAATATCGTACCCCGTTTCCATCACGTCCGTCGGATAGAACGCCTTGTAGTCGCGGCCGTCCGGATAGCCGAGCGCGAGGTACGGCCACTGGCCGGAGGAGAACCAGGTATCGAAGACGTCCGGGTCCTGC
>CAZDJP010000036.1:0-3538 GCA_964505865.1 uncultured Candidatus Saccharibacteria bacterium | reverse complement strand
GAACCACGCCGGGATGCGGATGCCCCAGACGATCTGGCGCGAGATGTTCCAGTCGCGGATGTTCCGGAGCCAGTGGAGGTAGACCTTCGCGGAGTGCGCGGGGAGAATGGTCAATTTCTTCTTCGTCACGGCGTCGGCGGCTTTCCGCGCGAGCGGTTCCATTTTGACGAACCATTGCGGCTTGGGGAGCGGTTCCAACGTCGTCCCGCACTTGTAGCAGGTCGCGACCTGGTGCGCGTAGCCGGGATCGGTCTTTTCCAGGATGCCTTTCGCGCGCATTGCTTCCGCAACCTTTTCGCGCGCCTCGTCCACTTTCAGGCCGGCGAACGGCCCGGCAAGCGCCGTGAGGCGGCCGTCCTCGCCGATCACGACCTTCGGGCCGGGCACTTCGTCCTTGTGCCGCTGCCAGATCTCAAAGTCCGCCGCGTCGTGCGCGGGCGTTACCTTTACGACGCCGGTGCCGAACGCGGGATCCACCGCGTCGTCCGCGACGACGCGCAGCTTGACGGGTCCGAGCACGTCTTCGGCCTCGATCTCGCGCCCGACGTATTTCGCGTAGCGCCGGTCGCGCGGGTTCACCGCGAGCGCCGTGTCGCCGAACTTCGTTTCCGGCCGCACGGTCGCCAAGGTGAGCGGCCCGTACTTGATGTAGTAGAGAGGATCGCGGCGCTCGACGTATTTCACTTCGAGGTCCGACAGCGCCGTCCGGTGCTTCGGGCACCAGTTTACGACGCGCAGGCCGCGGTAGACGAGCCCGTCGCGGTACATCTGCACGAACGTATCCTGCGTGCCGCGCACGATGTCCGGGTCCAGCGTGAATTTTTCCCGCGACCAGTCGCACGACGCGCCAAGTTTCCGTATCTGCACCTCCATATTGGCTTTGTTCTTTTGCGTGAAATCCCAGATGGCTTGCCAGAGCGCTTCGCGCGGCATGGACGAGCGGTCGTAGCGCTCGCCGCGCTCGCGCGCGTCCTTTTCCCTCTTCTTGTCGAAGACGACCTGCGTTTCAAATCCCGCGTGGTCGGCGCCCGGGAGCCAGAGCGCCCTTTTCCCGCGCATGCGCGCGAAGCGGACCATGATGTCCTCGAGCGTGAGGAACACCGCGTGCCCGATATGCAGGTCGCCGTTCGCGTTCGGCGGCGGCATGATGATCGTGAACGGCTTCTTCCGCGGACCGGCCAATGTGTCGGGATTGAAATAGCCGGACGCTTCCCATGCGCGGTAGGTCTTTTCTTCAACTTTCAAGTGGTCGTAGCGCGGCTCCATGTGGACGAGTAATTGGATTATACGCGATTTTCTGCTATCATATAAGGGCAAAAAGCGCGGAGAAAAAGACAAAGGTCGCTTAAACATTTTCAAAAAGGCAAGGAAAGACATGGACGAACAGAAGGACAAAATGGGGGACGAGCGGCAGGGGAGCCATGGGTGGTGTCCGTGGTGCTGGGGATCGGGCGACCACCGCCATCACCACTGGCATCCGGGCTTCTTCCTTCTCCGCATCCTCATCGCCATCATCGTGATCGCGTTCGCGTTCGCGGTCGGCGTGAAGCTCGGCGAGATCCGGGCGAGCTACTACTATGCCGGTTACGGAGGCAATGGCTATGCGCCGCTGCAGTACATGATGGGCGGCGGATGGGACGGCGGGTATGGCCAGGGCTATGGCAGCTCTTACGGTCCGTACGGCGCGCCGCCGATGATGCGGTACTACTACAACTACGGGGCGCCGGTGCCGGGAGCGCAAACCGCGCCCGCGCCGACTTCCACGGGAAAGTAGATGGCACGCAAAATGGACAACCAAAAATCCGGAGCGCTCGCTCCGGATTTTTGGTTCCTTGAATCGTTGCGTCGGACGGATTGTTCCTTACCGCCGCAGCACGTGCCGGTATATACTGGGAGACATGAAGAAGCTTGCGGTATTCGACGTGGATGGGACGATCTTCCGCTCCAGCTTGCTCATCGAGCTCGTGAACGGGCTCATTGCGGAGGGAGTATTCGCGCGCGATACGAAAGATCTCTATGAAAAGGCGCATCGCGATTGGCTGGACCGCAAGGGCGGGTATGAGGCGTACATCGACGCGGTCGTTGCGGCGTTCAGGAAAAGCCTGAAAGGCGTGCGGTACCGCGATCTCCGGCGCGTGGCGTATAAGGTGGTTGCGGCGCAGAAGGATCGCACGTACCGCTACACGCGCGACCTCGCGCGGTCGCTCAGGGCCCGCGGCTATTACCTCGTCGCGGTGTCGCATTCGCCGAAGCTCGCCGTGGAGGGATTTTGCAAAACGCTCGGTTTCCACAAGGTGTACGGCCTTATGTATGCGACTGACCGGCCGGGGCCGGACGGCCGGTTCACGGGCGAGGCCATGTTTCCCGAGACGATCTATAAAAAGGACAAGATCGTGCGGCGGGTGGTCGCGGAAGCGGCGGCCGCGGGCGTCGGCCTCGCGCTCCGCGGCTCCGTGGGCGTGGGCGACACGGAGAGCGACATACCGTTCCTCTCGCTCGTAGACCGTGCGGTTTGCTTCAATCCGAACGCAAAGCTTTACCGCGCGGCGCGGCGCAACGGTTGGCGGGTCATCGTGGAGCGTAAAGACGTGGTGTATGAGCTTTGAGCATGTTCCATAAGCGGTATAATGGAAAGGATGCCAATGGATCCGCTCGCGATTCTTTTTGAGAACGCATGGCGCCGCTTCGCGGCGCGATTTTGGACGCTCGTCTGGATATTCCTCGCGCCGGCGGTGTTCCTCGTCGCGGGGCGGCTGCTGTCCGCCCGCGCCGGCAGCGGCGTCTTCGCGGCGGGCGCCATCCTCTCGCTCGTCGGCACCGTCCTCTCCATCATGGCAACCATCGCGCTCATTAACGCGCTCGCGCGCGGCACGGGCGTCGGCGCATCATGGCGCGTCGGCGCAAAGCTTTTCTGGCCGGCGGTCTGGATCGGCATTTTGAACATCGTCGCCATCGCGGGCGGCTTCGCGCTCCTTGTTGTCCCCGGCGTCATCCTCGCCATTGCGCTCGCCTTCGCGAACTACGTGCTCGTCGTGGAGGATAGGCGCGGACTCCAGGCGCTCGTCAAAAGCCGTGCTTACGTTGCGGGTCGCTGGTGGGCCGTCGTCGGGCGCGCGCTCATCGCCGCCGGCATCTTCATTCTCGCCATGGTCCTCATTTATGACCCGCTGTTTTTCATTTTCGGTTCCGTCATTGGCGCCGTGGCATACCTTGCAATCCTCGTTTGCTTCACTGCGTTCTCCACCGCTTATACCTATGAGATCTATGAGAACCTTCGCCGGCTCGCGGCCGCGCCCGCCGCCGCGGCGCTCGGCGTTGCGTCGCCGCGTGCGGCGGATGAAACCGCGAAGTCGGGAAAATTGCTTTCCGTCTGCCTCGCGGCGGGCGTCATCGTGCTCGGCCTCATCCTCATGTTCGCGATCGCCTCATCCTTCGGCCGCGCAGGATAGAGGCCGGCAACGCGTTGCGAGCCGCATTTTTTATATATCCAGCGCGCCGTTCGCGCGGAGCGGATATTTTTTCCCGCGGAGGTTTGCAA
>CAZDJP010000035.1:4377-5465 GCA_964505865.1 uncultured Candidatus Saccharibacteria bacterium | reverse complement strand
ACGCCTCCATGCAGAAGGTCCGCGCGCTCGCCGCTCTCGGCCTCGCGAAGCGCGCCGAAGCGGGGATCAAAGTCCGCCAGCCGCTCGCATCGCTCACGGTCGGCGCGCGGCTCGCGCGCGACCTTGCGCAGATCCTCGCCGACGAGGTGAACGTGAAGAGGATCGCCGTGGATCCGAAATTGAAGGAAGGCGTCGCGCTCGACACCGCGATCACGCCGGAGCTCCGCGAGGAGGGATTGCTCCGCGAGGTGGCGCGGATGGCGCAGGAGCTCCGCCAGAAGGCGCACCTTGCGCCGAAGGACAAGATCGTTCTCCTTGTGGGCGCGCCGGACGAGATCAAAAATGCGCTCATAAAGCGCGAGGCGGCGCTCCGCGCCGATGTCGGCGCGAAAGCGGTGGCATACGGCCGCTCGGCCAAGTTTACGGCGGAGGCGGAAGCGAAACTGGAAGGCCAGGCGCTTTGGATCGGCCTCCGGAAGGTTTAAAGGATTTTTAACCCAACTTTTTCTTTCACCTCGGCGATCTTTTTTTCGGCCGCGCGCGCCGCGCGCGCGGAACCGTCGCGCAAGATCTTCGCGAGCGGGCCCGGCGCGGCGAGCAGCGCCTTTTTCTTCGCGCGGAAATCGGCGAAATGGTCGGCGACGAGCTCCGCAAGCCGCATCTTCAAAACGGAATATTTTTCGCCGGCGAATTCCTTCGCAACCACCGCGGGTTCCATGTGCGACAAGGCCGCGTATATTTCAATGAGGTTCGCGAGTCCGGGTTTCTTGCGCGGCTCGTAGGTCACCTCGCTGCCCGAATCCGTCACCGCGCGGGCGATCTTGCGCCCGATCTCCTCCGGCGGGTCGTCCAAAAAGAGGCATCCCTCCGGCTGCGATTTGGACATCTTTTTCGACGGGTCTTTCAGGCTCATCACGCGGGGGGTCTTCGTGAGGAGCGCCTTCGGCTCCGCGAACGTCTTCCCGAACCGCGCGTTGAACTTCCGCGCGAGCGTGCGGGCAAGCTCAAGGTGCTGCAGCTGGTCCTCGCCCACCGGCACCGCCGCCGCGCCGTAGAGGAGGATGTCCGCCGCCATGAGGACGGGGTAC
>CAZDJP010000035.1:1456-4277 GCA_964505865.1 uncultured Candidatus Saccharibacteria bacterium | reverse complement strand
GATCCCCGAAACAAGAACCGGTTTCATGGCTTGATGATACCATAAAACGAAAGGCCCGATTGCTCGGGCCTTTACACTTCTATCACGACGGGCAGGATCATCGGCCGGCGGCGCGTCTTGTTATAGAGGAATTGCCCGATCTGGTCGCGGAGGAGCGTTTTCAAGTAGTCCGGCTCAAGCTCCTGGTTCGCGGGCAGCCGCTGCATGAGCCCGCGGATGCGCTTGCGTATCTCGTCCAGAAGGTCCTGGTGTTCTTTGAGATAGATGAACCCGCGCGAGATGATGTCCGGATTCTTCAAGAGCCGCCCGCGCTCGTGGTTCATCGTGAGGATGATGATCATCATCCCTTCCGCGGCGAGCGCGCGGCGGTCGCGGATGACGACCTCCTCCACGTCGCCCACGCCCAAGCCGTCCACCATCACGTAATAGGCCGGGACGGTCTCCTTCGTCACCGTGAACTCGTTCGGCCCGAGCTCCGCCACCTGTCCATTGTCCATCAGGACGACGCGGTCCTTCGGGATGCCGACCTCGCGCGCGGAGATGCCGTTCGCGGCGCGCATGAAATAGTAGCCGTGCACCGGCACGAGGAACTTCGGTTTCATGAGCTTCATCACGAGCTTCAGGTCCTCCTTTGGCGCATGGCCGGACGAGTGGATGTCCACGAGCGCCGAATGGTAGACGATCGCGCCCTGCCGCGCGAGGTTGTCCTTCACCGATTGGACAGTGCGCTCGTTGCCAGGGATGACCGAGGACGACAAAACGAACGTGTCGCCCGGCTTGATCTTGATGTGGCGGTGCTCGCCCGTGATCATCTTCATGAGGCCGGCATTGGACTCGCCCTGGGCGCCGGTGGAAAGGATGAGTATCTTCTCGTCCTTCATCTTGTTCACCTCTTCCACGGGGACGATCGTGCCTTCTTTCGCCTTGACGTAACCGAGCGTCTGCGCGATCTGGATGTTCGTCCGCATGGAGTAGCCGTTCAGCGCGACCTTCCGGCCGAGCTTTTCGGCGATCTTGATGATCTCCGCGATGCGCGTGATGAGCGAGGCGAAGGTCGCGACGACGATGCGCCCCTCGGCTGGGCGGAAGATCTCCTCCAGGTTCTTCTCCACGGTCTTTTCCGAGAGCGAGTGGCCGGGCCGCTCGGCGTTGGTTGAATCCACCATGAAACTGTGCACGCCCATCTTGCCGATCTTCTCGAACTCCTCCAAACCTTGCGGTTCGTCCTTGTCGTTGTAATCAAGGCGGAAGTCGGCGAAGTGGACGATGTTGCCGATGGGGGTTGTGAGAAGCACGCCCGTCGTCTCGGGGATCGTGTGCGGCACGCCGAAGAAGAGCGCGCTGAAATAGTTGGAGATCTTGCGCTCGTCGCCGTTCTTCACCGTGACGACGTTCATCTTCGGCGCGTTCGGGAAGTCCTCCTGGCGCTTTTCAATGATCGCCTTCGTGATGGCGGTCGCGTAGATGGGCGGATTGCCGAGGCGCGCCAGAACGTGCGGGAGGCCGCCGATGTGGTCGTAGTGGCCGTGCGTGAGGATGACGGCCTGGACGTTCTGTTTTTTCTTCTCGAGGTACGCGACGTTCGGGATGATGTAGTCGATGCCCGGCGTTTCCTCTTCCGGGAACTGCAAGCCGACGTCGATCACGACGATCTCGTTCTTGTATTCCAGGAACATGCAGTTTCGGCCGACCTCCTCAAGCCCGCCCAAGGGCACGAAGCGGACGACGTCGTCGCGGCGCTCTTTTCCGCCGCCCGCGCCGGCGCCAGCTCCCGCCGCCATCGCGCGGAACGGCTCTCGCGGCTTGATGGCCGATTTCGGCGTGTGGACCGAGTGCCCGATCGGCCGCCGGTCCATGCGCATGCGACGCCCGGCGCCCGCGCCGCGCCGCGGCCCTTGCGGCGCCGCCGGGTTCTCCGGCGCACGCGGCGCCACGGGCGCGCGCGGAGGACGCGGCCGTATTGCGGGCGGCGCTATCCTCGGCCGTTCCTGCCGTTCGTTTTCAGTTTTTTGCATCATTGCTTAACAATTCAATTCAATCAATTGGTGGGCAGGGGGGGATTTGAACCCCCATGACCTTGCGGTCGCAGCGACCTGAACGCTGTGCGTCTGCCGTTTCGCCACCTGCCCAGTCGCTAAAAGGAGGAATTCGTCGTGGAAATTGCAGTATAGCACGGGTGCCTTGCGGGAGTCAAGCGCCGCCGGAGCGCCTACTTCAGCACCCGCGCCGTGTTCAGGTACCACGCGCCGACCTCGCGGAACCGGTCCGAGGGGTCGGCGAGGAAGCCGGTCGCGACGCCCTGCACGCTCTTGTCGGTCGCGTAGAGATAGTCGGGCGAGTAGAGGAACGCGGCGGGATAGTCGGCGGCAATGAGCTGTTCCGCGCCGGCGAACTCCGCCGTGCGCGTGGCGAGGCCGAGCTCCATCCGCGCCGACTCTACGAGCTTATCCACTTTCGGATTGTCGTAAATGGCGAGGTTCAATCCCGGCGAGAACCGCTGCGAGGAATCCCAGAAAGCGTAGAGGTCGGAGCTCGGCCCGAGGATGTTCCCGAAAAGGAGCGACTCGTAGTCGCGGTTCTTTACGCTGCCGTTCAGGAGCTCTTGCGGGTCTACGGTGGAAACGTTCACCGTGACGCCGATCCTTTCCCAATCGGCCGCGACCTCCTGCGCGGTCTTCACGAGGAAGTCGACGTTCGGCACGGTAAGGTTCACCGTGAGCGGAACGACGGTCTTTTGCACCAGTTTGCTGCGCGTGCCGTCGGGTCCCGCGAGCCAGCCGGCATCGGTGAGCGTCGTTGAAGCGAAATCAAGCGGCGATGC
>CAZDJP010000035.1:0-1356 GCA_964505865.1 uncultured Candidatus Saccharibacteria bacterium | reverse complement strand
GCGAGGGGCGTTGGGACGTAATACGGAGCGCCTTGCGGGATGGGGCCGTATTCCGGCGCGCCATGGCCGCCCAAAATGTCCGCGACGAGCGCATTGCGGTCCACGGCGGCAGCGAGCGCCTCGCGGACGGCGGGATCCTGGAGCGGGATGCTCCGGCTTTGGTTCCAGAAGACGGCGTAGTAGCTCGACGTGCGCCATGCGAAGAGGTCGTAGGGCCGCTCGATCCCCGCGAGGTCGCTCGCGGCGATGCCGCCCATGCCGTCCACCGAGCCCGCATTAAATGCCTTTATGAGATCGGCGGTGTTCGCGTAGAACGCGAAATTGAAATTGCCGATGAGCGGTTTCGCGCCGAAGTAATCGCTCCATGCCTGCAGGCGGTAATCCGTGATCGTGCCGTCGGGTTGCTTGTCATAGGCAACGAATTTGTAGGGGCCGCTGCCGATCGGCTTCAAATTATAATCGGAGAGCCGCCAGTTGCCGGGCGGCGCGTCCGCGAAGAGATGCTTCGGCAGGATGTACAAATTCTTCAGATTGTCGCCGAAGAAAGCGTAGGGATTGATCAAGCTGAACGTGAGTTCCAGCTCGCTTACGCGGCTCACGGCGACGCCCTGCCAGCTGTGGTAAAGCGGCGAGCCGGCATCGGGGTTCTGGATGGCTTGCACGGTGAAGATCACGTCGTCGGAGGTGAGCTGCGCGCCGTCCTGCCAATGGAGGCCGCCTTTCAGCCGCACGTCCCACGTCCGGCCGTCGGGCGACGCCGTGATGGTATCCGCGACGTCGTAGATATTGCTGTAGACCATCTTCACGAGCGAGAGGTCGGTTTCGGCGGATGCCGTCACTGGGTTCACGTACTCCGGCTGGCCGACCATGCCTTCGGTGTAGGTGCCGCCCGCCGCGGGAACGAGGCGCGTCGCCTGCGCGACGTACAGGCTCGCGACGACGATGAAGCTCGCGGCCGCGATGGCCGATGCGGCCAAAAAAACGACCCGTTCCTTTTTCGTGAAAGCAAAGAAGAGTTTTTTGAGCCGTTGCATGTGAAGAAAGGCGTCGGATGTGGGCGAGGCGGGACTCAAAGCCGCATTCCCCGCGGCCGGGCGCAGCCGGATGCCGGATGCGCTCCGCGCTACACGTGCGCGGCGAGCCGGTAGACCGCGACCGCGACGAAGACGATGACAAGGACGATCGTCGCGTAAAAGACGATCTTTTCCATCCCGCGCCGCGCCTGGTAGTAGCCGCCGCTCTCCCCGCCGCCCAGAAGGCCGGACATGGTGGAAGAACGCTCTTGGAGCAGGATGAGCGCGATGATGGCGACCGAAAGGATGATCTCTACGATGGAAAACATTTTTGTTGCGGCGG
>CAZDJP010000034.1:0-5555 GCA_964505865.1 uncultured Candidatus Saccharibacteria bacterium | reverse complement strand
GGTTGACCTGTGGATAACTCCGTGGTAAGATATTAATGGAAGTTTATCTCACACAGAGCACGGAGGGAGGAGCATATGAGAAAGGCAAGAGCGTGCGGAGAAGAAGTGGAAGGTCTCGTTGGAACGGAGAGTATCGTGTGTGCCATGCAAGAGGATGCGGAGGAGCGATTTGAAATATTACCTTCGCCCCAACCGCAGAACATCGCGGCGCAAAGGAAAAAGTTCATTGCGCTGGACGCACTGGATGAAGCAGCGCTGGAATCGGTAGAGGGTGCCATAACGTCGCTTTATGGCACTGCTGCCGAAGAAGGGGTCGAGATGCAAATCATTCACAGCAAGCTCCATCTTCTCACCAAGGAACAGCGGGGAATTGTCCTCTGTTTGTTGGAAGGAATCCCAGACGGAGTTATTATGTACGCGCTGGGGTTTTCCTCCAACCGCACCTACCGCCGCACCGTGAGGAGCGCCCTCACGGCCCTCAAGGCGGCGGTGAACCGCCCCAATTGATTTCTCATGCCGAACAACCCCTCCGCTGCGCGCGACCCAGCTGCGCGCGGCGGAGGGCTGTTTTTATTTTCTCCGGCCTACTTTTTCGGCCGCATCAAGGGGAAGAACACGGTCTCGCGCACGGGGCGGTCCATAAGGACCGCGAAGAGCCGCTCCGAAACGCCGAAGCCGCCGGCGGGCGGCATGCCGTAGGAGAGCGCTTCCAGAAAATCCTCATCCAGCATCTGCGCCTCGCGGTCTCCCGCCGCGCGGAGCTTCATTTGTCCCTCAAACCGCGCGCGCTGGTCCAAGGGATCGTTCAACTCCGAAAAGCCCTTGCCGAGCTCGGTGCCCGCCGCCATGATCTGGAACCGTTCCACCACCTTCGGGTTCTCCGATTTTCGCTTCGCGAGCGGTTCCACCTCCACCGGCGGGTCCACGAGGAAGCACGGCTCAATGAGCTTCGGCCGGACGGTCTTTTTATAAATAAGGTCGATGAGGCGGCCCTTGCCGAGTTTTTTATCCGCGTCGAGCTTCAATTCTTTCGCTTTTTTTAACAATTCGTTTTGCGACGCGGCGGTCGGGTCCATGCCCGTCGCCTTCCTGAATTCGTCGACATAGCCCACCTTTTTCCACGGCTTCGACCAATCTATCTTTTTGCCGTCCCGTTCCGTCACGAGCCCGCCGCAGGTTTCTTTAATGACTTCTTTATATAATTTTTCCGCGAGCGCCATCGTGTCGTTGTAATCGCGGTAGGCCCAGTAGAGCTCCAGCTGGGTGTAGTCCTGCAGGTGTTCGCGGTCAATGCCCTCGTTCCGGAAGATGCGGCCGATCTCGAACACCCGGTCGAAACCGCCGACGAGGAGCCGTTTCAAGGGCAGCTCGAGCGAGATGCGGAGGTAAAAATCGGCGTCCAGCGCATTGTGATGCGTCTTGAACGGTTCCGCTTCGGCGCCGCCCGGCGTCCGCTCCAAGATCGGTGTTTCCACCTCCAAAAATCCTTCCCGTTTGAGCGCCTCGCGGAACGTTTCCCAGAAAATCGTTTTCTTATAAAAGAGCTTGCGCAGCTCCGGCGTCGCGATGAGATCCACATAGCGCTTGCGGAGGCGCAGCTCTTCATCCTCCACGCCAGCCCATTTATCGGGCAACGGCAACAAGCTTTTCGCCGCCATCGCGAGCTTGCGCACCTCCAAACTTTTCTCGCCGCGCTTCGTCGTGAAAAGCGCACCAGTCGCTGAAACAAAATCACCGATGTCGAGGACCGAGCGCCAAAAATCCAAACCGCGATGTCCGCCGGCGGCGGCGCCCACAAGTGCATCCTCCTTCAAAACGACCTGCATCTTCCCGCTCCCGTCCTCCAGGTCGGCGAAAACAATTTTCCCCTGGTCGCGCAAGCTCCGCAGGCGTCCAACAAGCGCGAGCGGCTTTCCCGCCTTCACGAGCTTTGTAAAATCCTTGAGCGCGTCGCCGATCGCCGCCGTGCGCGCGACCCGCGCAGGGTACGGATCCAGCCCCGCCTTGCGCAATAATTCTAGCTTCTTCCGCCGCTCTTTGATGATATCTTCCAGCATCACTCAATTAATTAAATGATACCAGAGCGGCAGCCCCTCGCGCTACTCTATCTTCACGATCTCATACGTCGCCTCGCCGGCGGGCGTCGCGACATTCACCGTCTCCCCCGCGCGCCGCTTCAAAAACGCCTTGCCGAGCGGCGACTCGTCGGAGATGCGGCCCTCTCCCGGCTTCGCCTCGTAAGAACCGACGACCGTGTAGGTCATCAGCCTGTCGCCGCGCTTCACGGTGACCGTGGAACCGACCGCGACCGTATCGCTCGTGCCGGGCTTCTCTATCACCACCGCTTGCTTCAAAACATCTTCCAGCTCCGCGATGCGCGATTCCACATTCGCCTGTTCTTCGCGCGCCTCCGCGTACTCCGAGTTTTCCGAAAGGTCGCCGTACTCCTTCGCCTGCCGGAGCCGCTCCGCAACCTCAATGCGGCGTTTTGTTTTAAGCGTTTCCAGTTCTGTTTTCAGCTCTTCCAACCGCTCATTCGTAAGATATTGCTTCGGCATCGTTCAGGCATTATGGGGCAGGGCGTTGGCCTCGTCAAGCGGCCGCCCGCCGGAGCCGCTGCCGGGGCCGCCGCCGGACCGGCCAGAGGGACCGCCGAGCGGCCCGTATGCGCCGCGCGAGAGCCGCCACCGGATAGCGATCGTTTCGCCGAGCACCTCCAGATATGCCGATGCCTTCACATGCGAGCGCGTGTCGTTCACCCACCGCACGGGCACCTCCTTCATGCGATAGCCCATCGCCCGGGCGAGCGCGAGCGCTTCGGCGTCGAATCCCCATCCCGCGACGCGCGAGGCCTCGAAGACCCTCTGCGCCGCCTCCGCGGTGAACGCCTTGAAGCCGCACTGCGTGTCCCAGACGCCCCAGAGGCCAAGCACGGCCTGAATGATAATGTTGCCGACCTTCCCGGCGAGCTGCCGCACGAGCGGCTCCGGCGGATCCAGCTTCGCGCCTTTTACGGCACGCGAGCCGATGACGACGGCGTATCCCTCCTTGAAGAAAGGCATCATCTGGTCAAACTGGTCAATGGAAGTGGCGTTGTCGGCGTCCGTGAAGAGCCGTACCGCGCCGCCCGCGATGAGCATTCCCTGCCGCACGGCGCCGCCCTTCCCCTTGTTCTCCGCGTTGTCGATGAGCTTCAGGTTGCGCACCGCCTTTTTCATTTTCTCCGCCACCTCCGCCGTGTTGTCGCGCGACCCGTCGTTCACAACGATGATCTCGTAGGAGTACGGCGCATGTTCCAGCCGACGATCAATGTCAAGGAGCGTCTTCGGGATGCGCTGCGCCTCGTTGTACGCCGGAATGATGATGGAAAGATAAGGGCGCGCCATGCAACCGTATTATACCATCGTGAGCACGCGCGGACCGTCCTTCGTGATCGCGACCGTATGCTCAAAGTGCGCGGCGAGCGAGCCGTCGGCCGTGGCCCAGCTCTCGTCGAGAAGCTGCTTCAGGGCGCCGCCGCCCGCGACGAGCATCGGTTCTATCGCGAGCACCATGCCCGGGACGAGCTCCTCCCCGCGGCCGGCGCGTCCGGTATTCCACACCGTCGGCTCCTCGTGGAGCGCCGCGCCGATGCCATGGCCGGTAAGCCCGTCCGCGACCGCGAACTTGTTCTTGCGGACCACTTCCTCGATCGCCGCGCCCACGTCGCCGAGCGTCCGGCCCGGCCGAGCGGCCGCGATAGCGGCCGCGAGCGCTTCCTCCGTCGCCGCCATGAGCTTCCTCGCCTCACGGCTCAACTTCGCCGTGCCGCCCGCCCCCGCCGTGACCGCGGCATCGGTATAGAGCCCTTTATAGCGGAGGCCGAGGTCCAGTTTCACGAGATCGCCTTCCGCGATCGCGCGCGCCGACGGCTGGCCGTGGACGACAACGTCGTTCAGCGACGCGCAAAGCGAAAAGGGATATGCATGCCGCGCGCCGGCCGGACGGTAACGCAAGAACGCCGGCTTTGCGCCGGCCTTGTGGATCAGCTGGTAGGCGAGGCGGTCGAGCGACCGCGTCGTAACGCCCGGCATTGCCTCTTCCGCAAGCCGCCGGAGCACTTCCGCGAGCCGCCGCCCGCCCTCGGCCATCACCTCTATCTCTTCAGACGTTTTTAATATGGCCATAGATCCGCTCCATCACTTTATACGGCGCCGGGCGGCCGTCAACGCGGACCACCCGGTAGCCGCGCTTCCTCAAAAAGGCGAATATGGGGAACGTCCGCTCGCGGTATTCGCGCAAGCGGACCTTGATGATGCGCGGGTTGTCCAGCGTCCGCTTGTAGAACGAGCCGCCGCAGACGGGGCAATGCTTCGCTTTTTTTGCCGGATAGAACGCCGTGAGGAGGAGATAGCCGCATTCCCGGCAGACCATCCGCGCGCTGTTCCGACGCAACGAGTGCGCCTCGGGCACCTCCAAAGCGAAAACGAAAATGCGTTTTTTGCCGTATAACTTCTCAAACGCGGGATATTCATGCTCCGCTTCGTACATCGTCCGCGGTGAACCGCTCAAGACGATGCCCCAATCCGCCGCGGCGAGCCGCTTCACTTCGCGCAGGATCTCGCGCGTCACGAAGCTCGGCGTCATGAGTTTGCCGCCGTCAAAGAGCTTCCGCTCGCGGGCGACCGTCTTCTCCTTCTGCCGCCTCCGGTCGTGGACGATCTCTTCCAAATATCTCCCCGTATCCAGGTGCACGATGCCGAGCTTGTTTGCAAGCAAGTTCGCCTGCGTCCCCTTCCCCACCCCCGGCGGCCCGTAGAGCACGACGACGATCTTCTTCATATTCCCAACGCCTCGTTTTTTTTCTCCCGCTTCGCCTCCTTCGCCTCTTTGTAATACGGCAGAGCGACCAGCGGAATATCGGGCCTCATCCCCGCCAAAAGTTCCTCAATGGTGAGGATCTGGATTTTCGGATACGACTGGCGCCCGAATCTCACTTCATAACTTCCGGCGCTCACCGCTTCCTCGCGCATCGGCTGCGTCGGTTTCTCCAGGGTGATGAGCAATCCTCCGTCCGCCCGTTCCCGCCCAATGTCGCCCTTCAAGGTCGCAATCGTATCGCGGTGAACCGTGCCGCCCTTCACCTGCACGATGAGTTTGCCGTACACCTGCTCGCCGTTCGCGACGTCCTTTATGAAATTGATCACTCCGTCAACGCCCCTGTCCGCGCCGCGCATGTTCTCCTTCGTTTTGCTCTGCGCCGGCACCGCATTCACAAGGTCAAGCGCCCAGTATTCAAATTCAAACGGATCTTTCCTGAAGAGCGCCTGGGCAGCGGGGATATCCTTCGGTATGCCGTCAACGAAAATCTCTATGCCCGGGTACTGTTTCGCCAAGCGATGCCTCATAAGATTGATGGAGAGCATCGTAATATCAATGCCCACCCACTGCCGCTTCAGCCGCTCTGCGACCGCCACCGTCGTCCCGCAGCCGCAGAACGGGTCCAACACCCAATCACCTTCTTTGGATGAGGCCTTGACGATGCGCTCCAACAACGCTTCCGGTTTTTGGGTGGG
>CAZDJP010000033.1:0-5734 GCA_964505865.1 uncultured Candidatus Saccharibacteria bacterium | reverse complement strand
CGCTTGCCGGCTACCGCCGCCTGAGCTTCCGCGACACGAACTCCGCGCCGCGCGCGAAAAGTTTTTTCTTTCGGAGCGCCTGACGGATGTGGTCGCGCGCGATGTGGGTTGCGACGAACCGGAGCCAATCCTCGGACGGCTTCTTGCCTTTTTGGACGAGGATCTCCACGACGTCGCCTGATTTCAGCCGATGACTGAGCGGCGCGATCGCGCCGTTCACCTTCGCGCCGACGGCGCCGTTGCCGATCTCGGAATGGACGTGGTAGGCGAAGTCAATGGGCGTCGCGCCCAGGGGGAGGTCGATGGCGTCGCCGCGCGGCGTGACGGCGAAGATGCGGTCGGCAAAAAAGTTCGTCTTCATCGCTTCCAAAAACTCCTTGGGATGATCCTCGCGCTTCTCGAACCGCTCCTGCCACGCCGCGAGCTGCTGCACCCAGGCGAGCTCTTTCGCAAGCCGCTTGCCGCGATAGGCCAATGGTTCGCCGCTCCGCCGCCTGTCGTAGAGCCAGTGCGCGGCGACTCCGTACTCGTTCTCCTCAAGCATCTCTTTCGTCTTGATCTGGATCTCCACGGTCTTTCCGTCCGGCCCTGCGACCGTCGTGTGCAAACTGCGGTAGCCGTTCGGTTTGGGGATCGCGATGTAATCCTTGATGCGGCCGGGCACCGGCGGCCATTCTTCATGTATGACGCCGAGCGCGGCGTAGCAGGCCGGAATAGTGTCGAGGATCACGCGCATTGCCACGAGGTCATGCACCTTTTCGATGTCCATGTCGCGGCGAAGGAGCTTCTTGTACAAGCTCGAATAGCGCTTCGCGCGGATGTCTATCGCGATCGGACGGATGTCGTGCGCCGTGAGGATCTTCTCGAGCATCGGCTTCACTTTTTTCAGGTAATGCAGCCGCTTCCCGTAGCGTTCCTTCGTCGTCTCAAGAAGCCAACGGTACTCCTTCGGGTGCAGATAGGGGAATGCCAGGTCCTGCAGTTCGCCGGATAGGTTGTGCATCCCGAGGCGGTAGGCGAGCGAGGCATATATCTCGTCGGTCTCGAGCGCCACGCGGCGCTGCTTTTCCGGCGGGAGGGCGTTCAAGGTCCGCATATTGTGGAGGCGGTCGGCGAGCTTGATGAAAATGACGCGGAGGTCCTGCGAGAGCGCGAGCACCATCTTGCGGAGGCTCTCCGCCTTCTCCTTTGCGCCGCGGTACTTCAGGTGGCCGAGCTTCGTTACGCCATCCACGAGGAATGCGACATCGCCGCCGAACTCTTTTTTCACCGTCGCCAAGGGGACGCCCGTGTCCTCCACCGTGTCGTGGAGGAGCCCCGCCGCGATCGTCGCATCATCCATCTTCCATTCCGCGAGCGTCTCCGCGGTTGCTTTCGCGTGGCGGAAGTACGGTTCGCCAGAGCGTCGCGCCTGCCCGCTGTGCGCCCGCTCCGCGAACGCGAACGCGCGCGCGACGAGGCCGCCGGGTTCTTTTTGGAGGAGGTCTTTTAACGTTGCAGCCGTAGCGGTTGCCTCGTCCATTGCCTTATGGTACGCCCGATTTTACGGAGCGGGCAAGGACATCCGGACGCTATCCAAAGCGCGCCTCTTTCCGGTTGTTATTCCTACCTTTTGCGGCCGGCGGATTTTCCTCCCATTTCTTGAGCGCTTCCGCGAGGTCGGCTTCTGATTCCGGCTTCTTGCCCATGAGAAAGGTGCAATCGGGATAGCGCGTGCAGGCGTAGAACGGCCGGCCGCGGCCGCGGGATTTTTTGAGGACGATGTCGCCGGGGTTCTCGTGCCGGTCGTTTGATGCGAGGCATGCGGGGCACTTGAAGCCGGTCTTCTCCCATATTTTCGCGACGCCTTTGCACGTGGGGTAGTCAACGCATCCCAGGAAATAGCCGAACCGCCCGCGCCGCACTTTCATCGGCTTCCCGCAGAGGGGGCAGCGCTCGTCCTCCGTTTTTTCCGTGAGCTCGCGTATCTTCGCGGCTTCCTCTGGCATTGGGAGCGTCACTTTGACGGCGGGATCGGGGCAGGCGAGGAATTTTCCCATGCGGCCGAACTTGATGACCATCGGCTTCCCGCAGTGCGGGCAGGGCGTCGCGGAGATCTCCACCTGCTTTTCCACCGACGCCTCCTTTTCGTCCAGCTCTTTCTTGAACGGGCCGTAGAACTCGCGACAGACGTCGGTCCACTTTATCTTGCCCTCGGCGATCTCATCCAACTCCTCTTCAATGTGCGAAGTGAACTTAAGGTCCACGATCTCCGGGAAATTTTTCACGAGCAGGTCGGTCACGACGAAGCCGATCTCCGTCGGGCGGTATTTTTTCTCCATTTTCTCCACGTAGCCGCGGTCCTGGATGGTGGAAAGGGTCGGCGCGTACGTGGACGGCCGCCCGATGCCTTCGGCCTCCAACGCCTTCACGAGCGTTGCATCCGTATAGCGCGGCGGCGGCTGGGTGAAATGCTGCAGGGGCTTCATGTCTTTGAGCGCGAGCGGGTCGCCGGTGGCGAGCTTCGGCAGCTCGCCCTCTATCTCGCCGCCCGCGCCGGCGCCGCCAGCCCCGCCGCCGTTCCCGCCCTCGTCGCGCCCTTCGGTGTAGACGCGGATGAACCCGTCGAACTTCACGACCTGCCCGTTCGCGCGGAACGTTTCCTTCTTTGCGGTATCGGCTTCAATGTCCACGGCGGTCTGCTCAAGGAGCGCCTCTTTCATCTGCGACGCGACCGTGCGCTTCCAGATAAGGTCATAGAGCCGCGCGTCATTGCGCTCCCTCACGCCGAGGCTGCCGGCGGACGACGCGCGGAGATCGGTCGGGCGGATGGCCTCGTGCGCTTCCTGCGCGCCCTTGCTCTTCGTCGCATAGCGCCGCGGCTCGGCGAGCGCGTACGCGGCGCCGAACTCCTTTTCGATCGCGCCGCGCGCCGCGGCGAGCGCCACTTCCGCGAGGTGCACGCTGTCCGTCCGCATGTAGGTAATGAACCCGCGCTCGTAGAGCTTCTGCGCGACGGCCATCGTTTGTTTCGCCGAGAAGCCGAGCTTGCGGGCCGCCTCCTGCTGGAGCGTGGAAGTGGTGAACGGCGGCGCGGGGTACCGCCGCACCTCCTTCGTTGCGACGTTCAGGACGCGGTAGCGCGCGCCCTTCAGCCCTTCTATTATTTGCTTCGCCGCGCGGCCGGTCTTGATGTCCATTTTGCCGAGCGGTTTTCCGCCGATCGCGGCGAGCGTGGCGGGGAAGGCGGATCTCGCGCCTATCGCGTTGCCGCCGCCCTCGCCCGCCGCGGCGGTACCGCCCGCGCCATCGGGCAAAAATCGCGCCTCGATCGTCCAATATTCCTCCTGTTTGAACTTTTGTATCTCCCGCTCGCGCTCGACGACGAGCCGCACGGCGACCGATTGCACGCGCCCGGCCGAAAGGCCGTAGCGCACTTTGCGCCAGAGAAAGGGCGAGAGGCCGTAGCCTACGAGCCGGTCCAGCACGCGCCGCGCCTGCTGCGCGTCCACAAGGCGGAGGTCCAATGCGCGCGGATTCGCGAGCGCTTCCTTGATGGCGGTCGCGGTGATCTCGTGGAAGGCGATGCGCTCCATCTTTTCCGGCTGCTTCTCCAATCCGAGCGCCGCAGCGAGGTGCCATGCGATCGCCTCGCCTTCGCGGTCTTCATCGGTCGCGAGAATGACCTTGCCGGCCTTCGCGGCGAGCTTCTTCAGGGCCGCAACGACGGGCTTCGCCTTCAGCGGGATCACGTATTGCGGCTCGAAGCCGCGCTCAACATCGATGCCCATCCTGCTTTTCGGAAGGTCGCGAATGTGGCCGTAGGACGATTCCACGGTGAAATCCTTTCCGATGAACTTGCCGATGGTTTTCGCTTTGGTCGGCGATTCTACGATGACGAGTTCCATGGTTGCCGGTCGTTCTTGGCGCGCGCCGCGCGCGTTTTTATATTGTATACCCTCCGCCGGTTTCCTTGACGATGTCCTTCGCGACGAGGAAGGCGAGCGCGCGGTTCACGGCGCGAGGGGTGAGTTTAGCAAGGGACGCGATTTTGTCAACATTGGCCGCCGCGCCGGCCGCCGCGAGCGCCGCGAACACTTGCTTTTCTTCGAGCGGGAGCGCTTCCGCTGCGCGAGCGGTTTTTTCCGCCGCGCCCATGCCGTACGACGCGAGAATTTCCTCCGGCTTCGTCACGAGCTCCGCCCCTTGACGGATGAGCGCATGCGACCCTTCGTAGTTCTGGTGCGCGGCGGGGCCGGGCACGACGAAGACGTCGCGGCCCTGCTCGGCGGCGTGCCGCGCGGTAACGAGCGCGCCTGATTTGGCGGGTGCCTCTACGATGAGGACGCCGCGCGAGAGGCCGCTCACGATGCGGTTCCGGTCAAGGAAATTCCGGGCATAGGGAGGCGTGCCCGGCTCGTATTCGGAGATCAACGCCCCGCCCCGCGCGAGCATCCGTTCGGCGAGCCGCGCGTGCTCGCGCGGGTAGACGCCGTCGAGGCCGCATGCGAGCACGGCGACCGTCGCGCCGCTTTCCGCTTCGAGCGCGCCCTCGTGCGCCGCGGCGTCAACGCCGAACGCGAGGCCGCTTACGATCGCGAAGCCCGCGCGCGCGAGCTCGCGGGCGAACCTGCGGGCGATGTTCTTTCCCTCCGGCGTCGCGCGGCGCGTGCCGACGATGGAGAAGCAGGGGCCCGCGGGCGGCGCGCCGATCGCATAGAGCGCGGACGGGGCGCCGTCGAGCTCCGCGAGGAGCGCCGGATATTCCGCGTCGCCGCGCGCGACGCGCCGCATCGGTTGCGCGAGAACGGCAGCCATGACCCCATCGTTCACGATGGCGCCCCAAAGGTCAAGCGTGCGTTAAGGATTTTTTAATGGTAGGATGAGGGAGCAATGGAGTCGGCGGACGGACACAGTTTCAAAAAAGAGTGGTGGCTTTCCGGCGGCATCCTCCTCGGCGCCTTCCTCGCTGCGGCCGTTGCCTTGTATCTCCTCGCGGGCGACCTCGCGGCGCAATCGGCGAAGATCGCGGCGGACCGCGCGTTCATCGCCCAGGAAAACGCAGTGCTCGGCAATTTCGCCGCCTTGAAGAGCGACGCCCAAAAGGCGGCGCCGTATACGAACGCGATGAACCAGCTCCTGCCGACGCATGACGCGCTCATCGGGTTCCAAAGCTGGCTGAATACGCTCGCGGGCGCGCACAATGTTTCGGTCTCCTCCGCTTTCAGCGGCGCGAACGCGCCGGCAACGGATGCCGCGCCGGGGAGCGACGGTTTCTCCTTGCGCGCGACCGGCGCCGAGGAGGACCTCGTCGCGTTCCTCGGCGACATGGAGGCCAAATCGCAGCAATACCTCGTCGCCATTGATTCGTTCGGCTTTGTGAACGAGGGCGGAAACTACGCGCTCTCCGCGCAAGGGAGGGTGTTCTCGCGATGACATGAAAAAACTGCTGCGCAACCATCCGGAAACCGTCCTCGCCGCGCTCGCGATCGTCTTCGCCGCAGCCATCATTGCCGCATACGCTTGGGGGGTGGGCAACGTGGTCGTAACGGTTGACCGCGCCGTGAGCCCCGCGGGAGCGAGCGCCGGCGCCGCCGGCTTCAACCTGCAAGGGGCGGCGCAGCTTGACCTCCGCGGCCTTGTCAAGTGAGGGCGCCGCGCCGTATCATAAGGTCCGTAGCCGCGTCCTTAGCTCAGTGGCAGAGCGCTACAATGACACTGTAGAGGCCGGAGGTCCGATCCCTCCAGGACGCAC
>CAZDJP010000032.1:0-5853 GCA_964505865.1 uncultured Candidatus Saccharibacteria bacterium | reverse complement strand
CGCCGCACGCCGCGAGCAAAAACCGCAAGCACAAACCCCATGGCGCTCGAAAAACGGGAGATCACCAAAGAGCTCAGCGAATCGTACCTGGACTACGCGATGTCGGTCATCGTCGCGCGGGCGCTGCCCGACGTGCGCGACGGATTGAAGCCGGTGCACCGGCGCGTCCTCTGGGCGATGTGGGACAGCGGCCTCACGCATCTCGCGAAGTTCCGCAAGTCGGCGAACGTGGTCGGCGAGACGATGGCGAAGTACCACCCGCACGGCGACGCGGCGATCTACGACACCTTGGTCCGCATGGCGCAGGATTTTTCGCTGCGCTATCCGCTCGTCCAAGGGCAGGGGAATTTTGGGAGCGTGGATGGCGATTCGCCGGCCGCGATGCGGTACACAGAGGCGCGAATGTCCGGCATCGCGGAAGAGATGCTCCTGGACATAGAGAAAGAGACCGTCGATTGGATCCCGAACTACGACGCGACGCGCGACGAGCCGCTCGTCATGCCGGCGAAGCTGCCGAACCTACTCCTGAACGGCACGCTCGGCATTGCGGTCGGCATGGCGACGAGCATCCCGCCGCACAACCTGAACGAGGTGGCCGACGCGATACTGCATCTCGCCGACCATCCGGACGCGACGAGCGAGGACCTCACGCAGTTCGTCAAAGGCCCCGATTTCCCGACGGGCGCCGTCATCTACGACGCGAAGGCGATCAGGGAAGTATATGTGAACGGGCGCGGCGCGATCCTCGCGCGCGCGAAGGCGGAGATCGTTGAGCAGAAGGCGGGCAAGCAGTTCGACATCGTGGTCACGGAGATCCCGTACCAGGTGAACAAAGCGGAGCTCGTGAAGCAGATCGCCGAGCTCGCGCAGGAGAAGAAGGTGGAGGGCATCCGCGACCTGCGCGACGAATCGGACCGCGAGGGGATGCGCATCGTGATAGAGCTCAAAAACGACGTCGCGCCGCAGCGGGTGCTCAACTGGCTCTATAAGCACACGGACCTCCAAAAGAACTTCAACATGAACATGACGGCGCTCGTCGCGAATTCGCGCGGCTTGGAGCCGCGGCTCCTCTCGCTCCGCGACGTGCTCGCGGAATACCTGGAGTACCGGAAAGAGGTCGTTACGCGGCGCGCGCGGTTTGATCTCAAGAAAGCGCAGGAGCGCGCGCACATTTTGGAGGGGCTCGCGAAAGCCCTGGACGCCATTGACCGCGTGATTGCGGCGATCAAGAAGTCGCGCGACAAGGAAGAGGCGCATGAAAATTTGGTCAAGCTCTTCAAGCTGAGCGACCTCCAGGCGACGGCGATCCTGGAGATGCGCCTGCAGACGCTCGCGGCGCTTGAGCATCGGAAGATAGAGGACGAACTGAAGGAAAAGAAGAAGCTCATCGAGGAGCTCACGCTCATCCTGAAAAGCCCGTCGAAAATATTAAAGATCATTAAAGACGAGGTCGGCGAGCTTAAGGAAAAATACGGCGACGAGCGGCGCACGCAGGTCGTGGTGCACGGCCTCGCCGAGGTGAGCGACGAGGATATGATCGCGAACGAGGACGCGATCGTGACGGTCACGGGCGGCGGCTACATCAAGCGCCTCCCGCCGGGCACGTTCAAGGCGCAGAAGCGCGGCGGGAAGGGCATCATCGGCTCCGATGTGGCAGAGGACGATTTCCTTTCGCATTTTTTCACGGCGGAGACGCACGACAATGTGCTTTTCTTCACGAACCGCGGCCGCGTGTTCCAGACGAAGGTCTACGAGATACCGCAGGCGACGCGTACGTCGAAGGGCCGCGCCATCCAGAACTTCCTGGAGCTGCCGGCTGACGAAACGGTGACCGCGATCGTGAACTACGCGCCGAAGAGCGTGAAGCACGCCGAGAAGAAATATCTCGTGCTCGCGACGAGACACGGCATGATCAAGAAGACGCCGCTCGCGGACTTTGAGAACATCCGTCGCACGGGCATCATCGCGATGAAGCTCAAGCGGGGCGACCAGCTCAAGTGGGCGCGGCTCACGGGCGGCGCGGAACAGCTCATCCTCGCGACGCGGCAGGGCCAGTCCATCCGCTTCGACGAGAAGCAGGCGCGGCCGATGGGGCGCGCGGCGGCGGGCGTGCGGGCGATCAAGCTCAAGAAACAGAACGACGAGGTGGCCGGTTTTGATATAATCAAAGGAGGAGAAGCGAAACTGCTCGTCGTGATGGAGCACGGCTTTGCGAAACAGACATCCCTCAAGGAATACAAGGTCCAGCGGCGCGGCGGCTCTGGCGTGAAAACCGCGGAGATCACCGCGAAAACGGGGCCGCTCGTTTCCGCGCACGTCGTCACGGAAGAAAAAGAAGTGTTCGCGCTCTCCGCGAAGGGCCAGATGATCCGCACGGAGCTCGCGGCGGTGCGCACGACCGGCCGCGCGGCGCAAGGCGTCCGGATCATGAACCTGAAGGGAGGCGACCGTCTCGCGGGGACCGTGGTCATCTAGCGCCGATTGAGGACGGTCGAGGAGATCCGGCCGCGGGAGGCCCCTACCATGCCCACCAACCTTAAACTATCCCAGAAGCAGATCATCATGATCATCGCGGGCATCGTGCTCGTGATCGTCGTTGTCGCCCTCATCTTTTTGAACACGCGGCCGAAGGCGAACAGCGGCCCCGCCGTGACATTAAACGTCTGGGGTATTGAGAACAAGGGAACGTTCGGCGCGCTCGCCTCCTCCTATCCTTACGCAACCGTGAAGTATACGCAGGTCGACCCCGCGAACTACGATGCGCAGCTGCTGTCGGCGCTCGCGGCGGGCAGCGGCCCCGACGTCTTCGAGATCGGCAACCGCGATCTCCCGAAATTCAAATCCATCCTTGCGCCTTTTCCGACGTCCTCCGCGGCGTTCGGACCCTTGCAGCTCTCGCAGGATTTTCCCGACGTGGTCGCGCAGGATTTCGTTTCGGGCGGCGCGATGTACGGCTTGCCGCTTTCCATCGACACGCTCGCGATGGTGTACGACAAAGACCTCTTCAACTCGGCGGGCATCGTGACGCCGCCCGCGACGTGGGACGAGTTTGACGCCGACGTGGCGAAACTGCGCGCGATGAACGGCGCGGGCCAGCTCACGCAGGCGGGCGCCGCGATCGGCGGGACGTTGGCCTCCGTGCCGAACGCGCCGGACCTCCTTGCGCTCCTCATGCTTCAGAACGGGACGCAGATGACGGATAACGGCGACACGTCTGCCAATTTCGCTTCGCAGGCGAACGGCGGTGCCGGCCTCGCGGCGTTTAACTTCTATCTTCAGTTTGCGGATCCGACGTCGCCCTACTATACGTGGAGCGATGCCTTCCCGTCGGGCGGGAATGCCTTCGACAGCTTCGCTGCGGGGAAGACCGCAATCGTATTCGCATACGAATCAGACCTAGCGGCCATCAAGGTGAAAGCCCCCTTCATCCATTACGCGATCGCGCCGATGCCACAGCCAGCGGGCGCGACCGTGAAGATCAATTATCCAAAATACGATGGTTTCGTCGCGGCGAAGGCCGGCCAGCAGATCGCGGCATGGAATTTCATCCTTTACCTCACCGTCCTTTCGGGCGACGACAAAGCGTACAGCGCCGCGACCGGCGCGCCGCCAGCGCTCCGCGCGGATATCGCCGCCGACCTGAACGATCCGAACCTCTCCGTATTCGCCGCGCAGGCGCTCACAGCGCGCTCGTGGTACGAAGCGGACGACGCGGAGATACAGTCCATCTTCAATGCCGCAATCAGGAACGTCCAGACAGGCGCGGAAGACCCGGCGAAGGCGCTCAACGAAGCGCAAGCTGCGGTGAGCGCTCTCATGCAGTAGAATAAAAACATGAGCCCGAAGACCAAGCTTGCCGTCGCCATCCCGATCATCGCCCTCTTCGTGCTTCCGTCGTTCGTCACGGTGGCGTCCGCCTCCGCGACGAACAACGTCTGGGATTTGAGCATCCTCCAAGGGCCGCTCGTCACGTGCACGGGGACGGGAGGTTCCAACGGCCTTCCCGCCTGCAGCAACCTGTGCGACCTCATCGCGACCTTCGTCCACATCGTTTATTTCGGCATTGCGGTCGTCATTTGGATCGTGACGCCCATCATGTTCGCATGGGGCGGCATTCGCTTCATGCTCTCGCGCGGCAATCCCGGAGCCATGAGCGGCGCGAAGAAGCAGCTCACGGCGACGGTCATCGGACTCCTCATCGTGCTCGCCGCCTACCTCATCGTGTTCACGTTCGTGACGGTCCTCGGTATCGCCGGCGTCGGCGGGTTCGGCGCTTCCTCGTGCGCCGTGCAATGATCGTTCACATGGACATGCGCCAGCCATGAACCCCGCACAGATCACGATCAATCCGAACCTCCCGGGCACCCTCCCTTCCAATTCTTTTTCGGGGCTCGTCGCCAATTTCTACAGTTTCGCCCTTGTGATCGCGGGCGTGCTCGCTTTCGGCGCCATCGTCTACGGCGGGGTCCTCTACGCGACGAGCAGGGGCAACCCGACGCGGGAGAGCGAAGGAAAGAGCTGGATCACGAGCGCGCTTTTAGGCCTTCTCCTTCTCGGCGGAGCGTATATCATCCTTTATACCATCAACCCGCAGCTCGTGAACCTCCAGATCCCCGGGTTGCCCACGCTTCCGCCATCGGTCTATATTCCGGGCGTCGGAGTAACGCCGGTTACGCCCGGACCGCCGAGCGCGTGCCCGCTTACGCCCATCGCGCCGATCACCGATCCGCAAGCGCAGGCGATGGAAGCGGCAGCAGCAAACGGCCAGAGCCCCGTTCTATGGACGTCGTCGGATTCCAATGTCCAGCAAAACCTTACCGCGCTTCAAGCTGCCTATAACCAGATGCAGTCGGCGCTCTCCGCGCAGGGCGATGCCCTCCATGTCAACTCCGCGTATCGCCCCCTCGCATACCAAGCCCACCTCTATAACATCTACGAGACCGCCACCCAGCTCCAGAGCAATCATGGCGCTTTAGGCAACCCGAATTGCTCCGACCTCATCGCCAACTTGTACCAAGAGGAACAGCGGCACGGCATCTGCTACAATAATGGTCCGTGCCTCGTTGCAAGCCCGCAGCAGTGTTCTCCGCACACGCCGCACGTGCTCGGAATCGGCATCGACATAAACATATCCGGACCCATCCCGCTCACTTCCGTTAATTCATTCTTGCAGTCGCACAACATCCCCCTCCGTTGGCAGGCACTACCAAAAGATCCAGTCCATTTTAATCTCCAAAACCCGCCGTACACCAGTTGTGCATCCGGCGGATGAAATCCATTATGAATTTATGAAAAGGACGATCATCCTCATCGTCGTTGCGGCCATTGCCCTTATTTCCATCGCGGTATTTTTCGCGCTTAAAAATAACCATGCCAATAACTTTCCCGGGACGGCGTCTTCTCCCGGGTTGCCGAACGTTCCTCTTGCCGCTCCGGTCTCCGCCCCGCCGCCAGCGGATGCGCCCGGAGGCGGCACGTTCTCTCTTCAGGGAACCAACGGCATCGTGACGGTAAAAAATTTTTACCAATCCGCGAGCTATTTCCCGTCGCTGGATGAGCTCGCCCTCGTGCAGAATGCCACGTACACCATCTGGTATGAGCGTTCCATCAGCCATTTCGACATTTGGTTCGCGCCCGGCCGCTGGACGGCCGCCGGCGAGGCGGATGCCGTGCGCGATCTTACCGCCCAGCTCGGCGTGAGCACGGGGACCCTCTGCGGCCTTTCGGTAAGCGTGGTGTTCTCCTACGATAACGGGAATACGCATGCATCGCGTCCGCCGAGCGCGTGCACGAGCGGTTCATTCCAATAGACCGCGCATGCCGGCGAACGATATAGTACAATGAAGGTAATGA
>CAZDJP010000031.1:4576-5974 GCA_964505865.1 uncultured Candidatus Saccharibacteria bacterium | reverse complement strand
GTGCCTAAAACACCCGCCGGATGTCCGCGCCGAGCTCGCGCAAGCGCTCGTCGATCCGCTCGTAGCCGCGGTCAATCTCCTCCACGCCGTCCACTTCGGAAACGCCGCTCGCGACGAGCGCCGCGATGATGTCCACCATCCCCGACCGGAGATCGCGCACGCGGAGATGACGGCTCGTAAGCGGCGTCGGTCCTTTGATCGCCGCAAAATGTTTGCATCCTTGCCCCGCGAAGCGGCACTGGTCGGCGCCCGGGCAGCCGTCGGCAACGGCGATGTCCGCGCCCATCTCATTCAAGTCGTTCGCATAGCCGAAACGGTCCTCGTAGATCGTTTCATGGATGGTGGAGGCGCCGTCGGCCTGCGTGAGGAGCACGGCGAGCGGCTGCTGCCAGTCGGTCATGAAGCCCGGATGGACGTCCGTGCGGATCGCGAGCGGCTTAAGGGCGCCGGGCCGCGAAAACGCGATGCCGTCGTCCGTCACTTCATATTCCGCGCCGAGCCGGCGCACGGCGTTCAAGAAGGTGATGAGATCGTCCTGGCGCGCCTCGCGGACGAGGATGCGCCCGCCGGTCGCGATCGCGAGACAGGCGAAGGACACCGCTTCGTTCCTGTCCGGGATGATGCGGTGCGTGACGCCGCGCAGCTTCGGAACGCCCTCGATCGTCACCGTCCGCGGCGGCGCGAGTTCGATGATGGCGCCCATCTTCTGGAGCATCTTCACAAGGTCCAAGATCTCCGGCTCCAACGCCGCATTCCGCACGACCGTTTTCCCTCTCGCGAGCACGGCGGCGAGGATCGTGTTCTCCGTCGCGCCCACGCTCGGGAATCTAAGTCCAATTTCCGCGCCGCGCAGGCCGTTCTTCGCCCATGCGCGGTAGCTCGTCCGGTCGATCGCGAGCTGGGCGCCGAGCTTTGCGAGCGCCTCCAAATGGATGTCCACCGGCCGCGGCGCGATCTTATCGCCGCCCAAGATCGGCACCTCCGCCTCGCCCGCGCGCGCGAGGAGCGGCCCTAAGGCGAGGATGGGAATCCTGTTGCGGCGCGAGAGCTGCTGCACGCGGCTGTTCTTCACCGTGGGCGTCCGGATCTTCGCCGCGGCGCCCGCGATCTCCACCTCGCTCCCGATGGTCCGCAAAAGCTCCACGACGATGTCCACGTCGCCGATCGCCGGCACGTTCTCCAAAATGCACGGCTCGTCGGTCAGAAGCGACGCCACCATCGCCTTTGAAACGGCGTTCTTCGCGCCGGCGAGCTTCACCTCGCCGAAGAGCGGCTTGCCGCCCTTAATGATAAAGCGCGGCATGGAGGAATTCGCGCAATTTCGCGACGGGCACCCGCTCTTGCTTCGCCGTGTCGCGGTGGCGCACCGTCACGGTATCTTTAAGGTTCGCGCCGCCG
>CAZDJP010000031.1:1427-4476 GCA_964505865.1 uncultured Candidatus Saccharibacteria bacterium | reverse complement strand
TCCGCTTCTTCGCCGAGCGTTTCAAAATCCACCGTGATGCAGTACGGGGTCCCCACCTCGTCCTGCGCATAATAGCGCTTGCCGATATTCCCCCGCTCGTCCCACGCGACCATGAAATGCTTGCGCAACTCGTCGTAGATCGCCCGCGCTTTCGCGACGAGGGCCGGCTTGTTCGCAAGGAGCGGGAAAACGGCTGCCTTGTACGGAGCGAACCGCGCGGGCAGCTTTAAAACGACGCGGCCGCCCTCTTCGGCGTAGGCGGAGAGGAGCATCGCAAGGAGCGTACGGTCGACGCCGAGCGAGGGTTCGATGACATGCGGCCAGAAGGCCTCGCGGGTCTCTGCGTCGCGGTACGGCGGTTCCTTGAAATGGTTCTTGAGGTCGAAGTCCGCGCGGTACGCCAGGCCGTAGAGCTCCTTCCGGCCGAACGGATAATCAAATTCAAAATCAATCGTGCGCTTGGAGTAATGCGCGCGGTCGCCCTCGCCGATCTCCGTTTCATGCACGCGCGCGGCGTCAATGCCGACCTCGCTGATCCATTCGTTCATCTCCTTCCGCCACCTATCAAAATAATCCTTCCAATCCTCGTCGCGCGCGGGCGGCGGGATGAAATATTCAATCTCCATCTGCTCGAATTCGCGCGTGCGGAAGATGAAATTGCCCGGCGTGATCTCGTTGCGGAACGCCTTCCCGATCTGCGCGACGCCGAAGGGCAGCTGCCGCCGCGCCGTGTCCAAAATATTTTTGAAGTTGATGAAGATCCCCTGCGCCGTCTCCGGCCGGAAGTATGCGACGTTCGCCTGTTCCTCGGCGGGCCCCACGAACGTCTTGAACATCAGATTGAAAAGCCGCGCCTCGGTGAATGAGTTTTTCGCGCCGCAGTGCGGGCACGGCTTCGCAACATCCATCTGGTCCGCGCGGAACCGTTCGTGGCATTTCTTGCATTCCACGAGCGGGTCCGCGAAGCCGGCGGAAAGGTGCCCGCTCGCCGCCCATACCTTCGGATTCAGGATCAGCCCCGAGTCGAGGCCGACCATGTCGTCGCGCCGTACCACGAACCGCTCCCACCACGCGCGCTTGATGTTGTTCTTGAGCTCCGTGCCAAGCGGCCCGTAATCCCAAGAGTTCGCAAGGCCGCCGTAGATCTCCGAGCCCGGGAACACGAATCCGCGCCGCTTCGCGAGCGAAACGATCTTTTCCATCAGCCGGTCGCCGTTCGCTCCCATGCTATTGCGCGACGCGCCGATTCGTGAGCGGCGGAATTGACGCATCATACGGCAGGTCGGTCGTCACGGCAGGCGCCTGCGCCGTGAGGGTAGAGCTCGTGAAGCCGTCGGTGGCTGTGAGCGTCGTCTGGGTAAGAAGCGTCACGGTATTCCCCACCTGGTTCAACGCCGGCGTATTCTGCACTTGGAAGACGGCCTCGGCGGGCGGCCCCGTGATGCCCGTCGTCGCGGCGATAAAAGGAATGTTCCACGTGACCGCTCCCGTCGCCGGGTCACAGACGGGCGCCGTCGGCATGTTGCTTTGGACCACGCCAGTGCACGTCGTCCCCGATTGGAGCGTTGCGGACACCGCCACGTTGTCCGCGTCGGTCGCGTAGTTCGTGATGACCCAGTGGATCGTATAGTCCGTCGTCTGGTTCACCTTCGGCGGGTACGGGCCGGTGTTCGCGATGGATGACGAGGCGTCGCGCCAAAACCCTTCCGATGCGAGCGTGATCGCGCCGCCCACCTTGTTCTCCACGCTCACCGCGGACACCGTGGAGCTCGCGGCGACGCCGGGCGGGACGGTCGCCGAAGAGATCTGGGCGTTCAGGTCCAAGGTATAATCCTTGTCGCTCACGAGCCGGATCGGATAGGATGCAATGGTCCCCACCTTGAGCGTGACGGAGCCGGATTCGCCCGGCGCAAGGCTCAAGAGGGCTTGGTCGCTCGCCGGCGTCCATGTCACCGTGTTCGTAAGCGAGCTGAAATATCCGTCCGTCATAACGGAGGAAAGATCAAAGAGCGCGCCCGTGAGCGCGGCCTTGATCACGAGATTCTGGAACGTCACGCCGGAGTTGTTGGTATAGGTGATCGTATAGGTAAGGTTGTCGCCCGGCGCCGCTATGTAATCCTGCTTGCCGTTGACCGCCGCGGAGAGGGTGAGCGGCGATTGGCCGATCGCGAGGGTGGCCGAATTTTCGGTCAGCGGATACGTGTTCCCGCCCACGCCGCCCGCAAGCGTTCCGTCAAGCGTGTACGACGCGTTCTCCGGCCCCGTGATGTCGCCGGTTACCGTGATGCTCCCCGTCCCCGCCGCGGCGATCGTCCCGATGTTCCAGGTATTCTCCCCCGCGCCCGCGGGCGCCATGCTCGCCCCCGTGAACGTGAACGCCGGCGGATACTGCAATGCAAGGGATACATTGTTGAAGTCGTGGCTTGTATTGTTCGTATACGTCACCGTGAACTGGAAATCCTGTCCGCTGTAAATGGCCGCCGGCGCGTTCACGGCGAGGGTGACGGCCGGGCCGCCCACGACGATGTCAGCGCCGCCGTCGGTCTCAAACTGCGCGTTCGGCGAGGCAGCCGTAGCGTAGGTCAGCTTCACGTCCACGTGCTGCACGCTGTTCGGGCTGCCCGTCACGATGAGATTCATGCAATTGGAACCGCTCGCGCCATTATTGCATCCGAGGTTGTAAATGCTGCCCGGACCGATGTCGCCCACGCCAAATTGCATCACCCGCTGATCCGGCGATTGTCCGACGAAGGAGACGTTGTCCGGCAGCGTGACGGCAACCTCGGCGTTTTTCAAAATGTTGGATGAATAGTTGGAAAGAGCCAGGGAAAAACCGAACGGGTCGCCCACGAGCACCTGGTCCGGCTTCGTGATCCCGATGCCCACGTTCGGCGCCGCCGGCGGGCGGAAATAAAGGAGGAGCGCCGTGCCGGCGCCGATCACGGCGACGAAGATAAGGATGGCCCAAAGAAGGAGGTGGCTTTTCGGCTGATCTCCCTCTTCCTCTTCTTCCTCTTCGCCCGGGAATCCTTCCTCGGGTGGCGCCGCG
>CAZDJP010000031.1:0-1327 GCA_964505865.1 uncultured Candidatus Saccharibacteria bacterium | reverse complement strand
GTTTCTTGCTCCCCCAAATGGAGTTCGGATTATATTTCGGCATGCTGCATCAATAATAATACCTCATCGCGCGGCAGTTTTGAAGCGCACCGCGCGCAGAAAAATTCCTGGCGCGGGATAAAAAACGCTTCCGCCGCGCCGCCGCAGGTTTCGCATGCCGCATGGCGCGGATCCCAGCCGAGGAGGGCAAGGATGAGGGGCCAAGAAAACCGTCCGTTCCCCGGCATCCCCGACGATGCCGCCTGCGCCGTGACGGCCCTATCCGCCGCAAGCGCGTTCCAAAGCGCCGCATCCGGCTCGTTATCCGCGAGAAGGCGGCTCACGATCGCAAGGTCGCCGGCCAGCGCAGCGGTCCTGCCGTATTTCAAGGCATCCGCGATCTGCGCGGCGCCATTCCCGTTGCCGCCGCTCCCGTTCCGTTCCACGAACCGCACGCGGACGAAGCTCCCCGGCTCCAAGTGGCCCGCCAACTTGGACGTTATCTTCCGCGAACTCGTCGCTTTCCCAACCACTTTCCCATATCGCTTCGTAAAAAAGAAATACCGCCCGTCCAGGTCGCGGAGCGGCTCCTTTGCAAGCACGAGCGCCTCGGTGACATATTCACGCATTCTTCATATAATAGAACGGCGATGGCAAAATATGAAATAAAACTCACGCGGCGGATGGAGGTGGCAGCTGGAACCATGTCCTTCTTTTTTGAAAGGCCGGCGGGGTTCGCCTACAAGCCGGGCCAGAACGCCGACTATACGCTCATCAACCCGCCGGAAACCGACGCCGAAGGCAACACGCGGACTTTTTCATTCGTAAGCGCGCCCCACGAACCCGAGATCCAGATAGCGACGCGCATGCGCGACACGGCATTCAAGCGGACCCTCCGCGACATGCCGCTCGGCGCCGCGGTCGCGCTGGACGGCCCGATGGGCTCCATGACGCTCCAAAACGACGGGTCGCGCCCGGCGGTCTTCCTCGCCGGCGGCATCGGCATCACGCCCTTCGTAAGCATGCTCCGCCGCGCCGCGCACGAGAAACTCCCCCACCGCCTCTGGCTCTTCTATTCCAACCGGCGCCCCGCCGACGCCGCCTTCCTCCGCGAGCTCGCAGACCTCCAGAACGAGAACCGCAACTACCATCTCGTCGCCACCATGACGCAGGCGGACGACGATGTCTGGGACGGCGAGACCGGCTACATCGACGAAGCGATGCTCAAAAAATATCTCGCGAACGAAACCGGCGGCCCGAACGGCGCTGGCGGCATCCTTGCGCCCGTTTATTACCTCGCCGGTCCGCCCGCCATGACGACCGCCATGCGCGGCATGCTGAACGCCGC
>CAZDJP010000030.1:0-6101 GCA_964505865.1 uncultured Candidatus Saccharibacteria bacterium | reverse complement strand
GGTAGAATGAAGGCATGGCTTTCGCGCCGGCATACCTCCTGCAGCGGCTCTTCTACCGCTTCGTTGATTTTTTCCACCATTGGTACGCGGACGGTTCGCGCGCGATCGGGCACCGCTTCATGGAAGCGCTCGCGACGGCCGACCGGTCGCTCGCGATCAAGGTGACCTTCCGCCACTTTTTCGAGCCGCTCTACCGCGACTACACCGCGATCGGGCGCATCTTGGGAGTCATCTTCCGCACGGGGCGGATCCTCGTCGGCCTCATGATCTACGCCGCCATCGTCGTCCTCTTTGCGCTCTTTTATCTCGCGTGGCTTGCCTTGCCCGCCGCCGTCATTTTCTATGCCGCCAAAGGACTCTGACCGGTACGAGATATTTTTTGACGACCCATACCTGCGGATGACGGTCGGCGGTCGGTTCACCGTCCGCGTCGTCGGCTATCTCGCGAACATCATCCTGCTCTTCGCCGCGGGGACATTTCTTATCTCGCAGATCGCGGCGCTGCGCGCGCTCGGCGTGTTCCTCGCGCTGTATTTCATCGATCGGCTGGTGCATTGGGGCGAGGCAGACCTTCCTATTTCGGAGCTGCCGGCGAAGGGAAGGGTCAACCTCGCGCGGATGCTGCAACCCTCTGCGCGCGCCATGCTCGGCCGCGCGTTTGACCGCGGCCTCATTGCGCGGCGCGATTTCTTCCTTGAGTGCGCCGACCGGCTCGTCGGTTTGGATCACATCGAGGAAGGCCTGCGGCGGTTGGACGTAAAACCGGGCGAGTTCAAAGCGAAGCTCGCCGACCTCATCGCGCAGGCGCCGGCTGCGGCGCAGCCCGTCATCGCGCCTGCAGCCGCGCCTGCGCTCCCCGTCGCCGCGCCCTCTCGCGCCGCCCTCCGCGACGGATACTTGAGAGGCGCCGAAACGCTCGTGACGGCCGCGTTCGCCGGAGCGCTCGAAGGCGGCCACGAATTCATTGAACTCCACGATCTGTTCTCGGCCCTGCCGGCAATGCCGTCGGAGCTGGCGCGGCGCCTCTTCGGCACGTTTTCCATCAACGCGGGCGACCTTGAACGGGCGCTCATCTTCTCGTCGGCCCGCCACCATTTCGGCTCGATCCCGCAGGACGTGAGCGGGTTCGTCTTTGAGGCGAACCGCCGCATCCGCCACCGCATCATGAACCGCGCATGGACGTCGCGTCCCACGCCTACCCTTGACCGCTACGGCGAGGACTTCACCGACCTCGCGCGCGAGGGGCTGTCCGGCTTCCTCATCGGCCACGAGGCGGAATATACGGCGCTCGTCGAGACGCTCTCCCGCTCCTTGAACCCGAACGCCCTCCTCGTCGGCGATGCGGGCATTGGGAAAGAAGGCATCGTCCGCCACCTTGCCTTCGCGATCATCAAAGACGAAGTGCCGAAGCCGCTCTTCGACAAGCGGGTCGTGAAGCTCAATCTGCAGGAGCTCGTTGCTGGCGCGACGCCCGATGAGCTCGCCGCGCGGCTCAAGCGCATCGTGGACGAGATCTCCATGGCGGGCAACATCATCCTCTATATCCCCGACATCCATAATCTTGTGCGCACGTCGGGCACCGCGTACCTCTCGGCCGCCGACATGCTCCTGCCCGTCATCATGAACAACGAGTTCCCGGTCGTGGGCGCCACCTATCCGCGCGAGTTCAAGGAATTCGTGGAGCCGCGGAGCGATTTCGCTGGCGCCTTTGAGATCATCCGGATGAACGAGCTCGCCGAAGCCGAGGCGGAGCGCCTCTTGGCATACGAAGGCCTCGTTTTGGAGGCGGAACATCGCGTGACGATCAGTTTCGGCGCGGTGAAGCGCGCCGTCGCGCTTGCGAAAAGATATTTCCGCGAGAAGCCCTTGCCCGGGAGCGCCGCGGAGCTCCTGAAGAGCGCGCTCGTGGACGCCGAGCGGCGCGGCGAAAAGACGCTCGACGCGGAGCGCGTGACGGCAGTGGCCGAAACGAAGACGAACGTCCCCCTCCACGAAGCGGGCGCCGCGGAGTCGGAGCGGCTGCTGCATCTGGAAGAAACCATCCACGAGCGGCTCGTAGACCAGGAAGAAGCGGTCGCGGCGGTCGCGGAAGCTATCCGCGAATACCGGAGCGGCTTGGCCCGCAAGGGCGGTCCCATCGCGAGCTTCCTCTTCGTGGGGCCGACGGGCGTCGGGAAGACCGAGCTTGCGAAGACCTTGGCGCGCGCCCAGTTCGGGTCGGAAGGGATGATGGCGCGGTTCGATATGACGGAGTACCAGGACAAGGAGAGCTTCGTCCGCTTCATCGGGTCGCCGGACGGCCGGATCCGCGGCGCGCTTACCGAAGCGGTCCGCGAGAAGCCATACAGCTTGATCCTGCTTGATGAATTTGAAAAAGCGTTCCCGGACATTCTGAACCTGTTTTTGCAGGTGCTTGACGACGGTCGCTTGACCGATAACCTCGGCCGTACGGCGGATTTTACGAATACGATCGTCATTGCGACCTCCAACGCGCATTCCGACATCATCAATGAATCGCTCAGGAAGGGCGAACCGATGGCGGCCATCGCGGAGTACTTGAAGGCGCGCCTCACGGACGCGTTCAGGCCGGAGCTCCTCAACCGCTTTTCAAAAATAGTCATTTTCAAGGATCTCGCGCCCGCCGACCTGGAAAAGATCGTGGCGCTCAATTTGAAGGAGCTTGCGGATGCGGTGAAGGACAAGGAGATCACGCTGGACGTGGACCCGGCGGCGGCCAAGCTCCTTGCGAAGCTCGGCTACGATCCGCAGTTCGGCGCGCGGCCCCTGCGCCGCGTGATCGACGAGAAGGTCCGCTCGCTCCTCGCTCGCGCCATTTTGGAGAAGAAGCTCGGGAAGGGCAGCCGCGTGAAGCTTGTCCTCGCGGAGGCCACGGCGGACGGCGCGGCGGGCGTCGCCGCCGCGCCGGGCGGCCAGTTTGCTATCATAAGCGAATAACGCCACCGCGGAGCGCCCCCGTACCCCATGCGCATTAAAGTCAATATCAACGTCAAGGTCGGCCGCATCGTGAAGTACCTCGTGCTCTCCGACCTGTTCCTCCTCCTCGGTTGGGGGTTCATCGAGCCCGTCCTCTCCGTGTTCATCGTGGAGCGGATCGTGGGCGCGACGCTCGTCACGGTCGGCATTGCGACCGCGCTGTACTGGATTTTGAAATCCATCCTCCAGCTGCCCATCGCGAACTGGCTGGACCGCGACCGTCCGCCGGGCGAGAAGCGCGACTTCGCGGCGCTCGTCTGGGGGCTCCTCGTCGCCGGCTTCTCCGCGCTCGCCCTCGCCGTGGTCAACGAGCCGTGGGAGCTCTACGTCGTGCAGGCCGTCCACGCCGTCGCCTTCGCCCTCTACATCCCTTCGTGGTCCAGCATTTTCTCGCGGCACTTGGACCGCGACCGCGTCTCATTTGACTGGTCGCTTGACAGCACGGTCGCCGGATTCGCCGCTGGCGTGAGCGGGCTCCTTGCGGGCGCGATGGCCGCCGCGTGGGGGTTCACCGCGGTTTTCGTCGCCGGCGGCCTCTTTTCGCTCGTCGCCGCCTTCGTCATCATCGCGGTGCCGGACGTCATCATCCTGCCGAAGTCCGCTGCGGCGCCGGTGCAGGTGCAGATGAAGGACAAGACGCCGGCGACGGGCGGGGTGTAACGACGGCGCGGCGGGCGAGGCCATGCAAAAGCCATCCAACCAATCCATTGCCGAGGTGCTCCGCGAGATCGGGGAGTACTTGGCGATGCAGAACGTTCCGTTCAAACCGCGCGCGTACGAGAAGGCGGCGCTCACGATCGAAGGGCTGGAGGAAGAAGCGGCGGATGCCTACGCCGCGGGCGGTTTGAAAGCGCTCAAGGAGATGCCGGGCGTGGGGGAATCCATCGCGGAAAAGATCGAAGAGTTCATCAAAACCGGCAAGGTGAAATATTTTGAGGGGCTGAAGAAAAAAACGCCGGTGGACCTGTCCGAGCTCTCCCGCGTGGAGGGCCTCGGGCCGAAGTCCATCAAGACGCTGTACCAGAAGCTCGGCGTGAGCAATCTGAATGAGCTTGAAAAGGCGGCGAAGGCGGGGAAGATCGCGAAACTCGCGGGTTTCGGCGAGAAAAGCGAGCAGAAGATCCTGAAGGGCATCGGATTCGCGCGGACGGCGGGCGGGCGGTTCGTGCTCGGGTTCATGATGCCGCTCATCCGCGGCATTGAGGCGTCGCTCGCGAAGGTGCCGGGCGTCGCGCGCGTGACGGTCGCGGGTTCCGCGCGGCGGCGCAAGGAAACGATCGGCGACGCGGATCTCCTCGCCGTCTCGAGCCGGCCGAAGGCCGCCATGGACCATTTCGTTTCGCTGCCGGAGGTCGTGTCCGTCATCGCGCGCGGCGAAACGAAGTCGTCGGTGAAACTGAGATCGGGTCTGAATGTGGACCTGCGCGTCGTGCCGGCCGAATCCTACGGCGCGGCTCTGAATTATTTCACCGGCTCGAAGGACCATAATGTCGCGTTGCGGAAAATTGCGGTCGCGAAGGGCTGGAAGCTCAACGAATACGGGCTTTTCGAGCTGCCGCGGCGCGGCGGCGGCCGCGAGCGGCTCATCGCGGGCAAGAGCGAGGAAGAGCTCTACCGCGCGTTCGGCATGGACTACATTGAGCCGGAGCTCCGCGAGAACGCGGGCGAGCTGGAAGCGGCGCGCAAGCATGGGCTGCCGAAGCTCATTGGCTACGGCGAGCTTCAAGGCGATCTCCAGACGCAGACGGATTGGACCGACGGCAGCGATTCCATCGAAGCGATGGCGCGGGCGGCCGCGGCGCGCGGCCTCGAATATATCGCGATTACCGACCACACGAAGCGGCTCGCAATGACGCACGGCTTGGATGAAACCCGCATTAAAAAACAATGGGCGGAGATCGACCGCGTGAACAAGAAATTCGGCGGGCGGTTCAAGGTGCTGAAGGGCACCGAATGCGACATCCTGAAGGACGGGGCCCTCGACCTCGCGGACGAAGTGCTCGCGAAGCTGGATGTCGTCGGCGTTTCGGTGCATTCTTTTTTCAATCTCACGCGCGCCGAGCAGACCGAGCGGATCAAGCGCGCGATGTCCAACCCGCACGCGGACATTCTCTTCCACCCGACCGGCCGCATCTTGAACCGCCGCGAACCGTACGACGTGGACATGGAGGCCGTCATCGCGCACGCAAAAAAGACCGGTACCATCCTCGAGGTTGACGCCTATCCCGACCGCTCCGACCTCAAGGACGAGTACATCCGCAAGTGCGTGGAGGCGGGCGTGCGGATGTCCATTGACTCAGACGCGCACTCGGTGGCACACTTTCCGTATCTCGAATACGGCATCGCGCAGGCGCGCCGCGGCTGGGCGTCGCGCGGCGATGTCATCAACGGCTGGCCGGCCGAAAAGATGAGATCTTTCTTAAAATAAAAATGAACCCTCCTCGCAGTCCCTCGCATGCCGCCGCCGCGCCCTTGCCCGAAAAACTCTCCACCAAAAAGCAGGTGGTGGCGGGTTTCGTGGTCTTTCGGCGCACGAGCGACGGCATTAAATATTTGTTGCTGTACCGCCGCGGCAACTACTGGAACTTCCCAAAGGGGCACTTTGAGCCCGGGGAGCGGAGCATTGACGCCGCGCTCCGCGAGCTGGAAGAGGAGACCGGCATAAAAAAAGCGGAACTGAGGATCATTCCGGAGTTCCGCGCCTATGAACGCTTCTACTTCCGCATCGGCAACCAAGGCATCTATGACACGGTGATCCTCTTTCTCGCGGAGACCCACAAGGCGGACGTCCGCCTCATCCCGCGCGAACACAGCGGCTTCGCGTGGTTCTTCTACCACGACGCGCTGAACATCGTTGGCAAGAAGTATGGCGACACGCGGAAGGTTTTGAAGCAGGCGGACGATTTCCTCCGCGCGCGGAGCCGGCCGCACCGCCCGCGCCATCGGCACGGCCCGCCGCGGCGCGGCGAACACGGCGCGGCGGGCAAATAGCGCGGGGAACAAATAGCGCGGCGGGCGCGGCCCCGGGGCCGCGCCCGCGCCCCCTTTTTATTTCACGAACGCCACCACTTTCCTGAACACCTCCGGTTCGTGCTCGGCGAGGTCGG
>CAZDJP010000029.1:2463-6161 GCA_964505865.1 uncultured Candidatus Saccharibacteria bacterium | reverse complement strand
GCGGACTCTTCAACACGGAGGAACACCAGGCCAATATGGCCCGGAGATCCGGCATGAAGCACGAGGTAACCGGAGGATAGGCCGCATGGTATGATGGAGCGGTAACATTTTCGGCGTTCCGGCGTATTGTTTTATGGCATTCACATTTTTAAGACGGGAGGACGAGCTTACGGCGCTCGCGATCCGCATGAAGGACGGCGACCGCAAGGCGGCCGCGAAGCTCTACGACGAACTCATGCCGAAGGCGTACGGGTTCTTCTTCGCACGCACGGGACACCGCGAAACGGCGGAAGACCTCTCGCAGGATATCTTCTTGAAACTTGCCGAAAAAGTGGAGCGCTTCGATGAATCGCGCGGCCGGTTCGCCGTATGGTTTTGGCGGATGGCGCGCAACATGCTCGTGGACCACTATCGCGCGAGAAAGGAGACGCCGTTTTCCGCGATGGAAGAAACGGCCGTGGAGGGGCTCGCCACGGAGGAGATGCCGGATGTGGATGACAAGCTCCGCTACCGGAAAGTGCGGGAGTTCCTGCGGCGCTTGAGCGGCGAGGAGCAGGAACTTTTCGAAATGCGCTACATTGCGGAACTCCCGTACCGCGAGATCGCGGAGCTCTTGGAGAGATCCGAAGGCGCGCTCCGCGTGGCGATCCTCCGCATCAAAGAGAAGATAAAAAAGGAGTTTGACGGCAAACATGAAGTTTAATTTTTCACCATCGCCCGCTTTCAACGACGACGCCAAGCGCAAGTTCCTGGCGGCGTTCGACGCGCGCCATCCGGCGCCGCGGCCCGCGTCCTGGCTCGCGATTATGGCCCGCGTTCTCGCCGCGGCGCTCGCCATCATTGCAATCGGCGCGGGAGGCGCAACGGTCTACGCCGACGCCGCGAATGTTCCCGCAGACAGCCCGCTCTATCCCTTTAAGCGGCTTGGCGAGAGCATTCAGCTCGCGGCGGCGCCGTCAGAGGAGCACGCGGCGCTTGAAGCGTCTTTCGCTGCGCGCAGGGTGGCGGAGCTCAACGATCTCGAGCAACGGCATCCGACGAGCACCATGGCCGCGAAACTCTCGGATGATGCCGATGCCGAGGTCAACGCTTCCATAAACGACGCGGAAAAGGCGGACCTCGGGGACGGCGAACTCGCCGCCGTATGCGTCCGCCTGTTCGCGGCGCTCGCATCCTCTTCAACGACCATGACGGGGGAGCTGCATGGCAACCTAATCATGCTTGGCCGCTTTACGGCGCGGTGCGAAGCGACCTCGACCGAAGCGACCGCGACGATTGAAATGCGAATCCGCGATTATCTGGATCGGCACGCTTCTTCATCCGCAACGTCATCCGACGATCTTGAGGGCGCGGCGGACGGCCATGGAGCCGGCAGCGCGGTCATTGAACTTCATCTGAAGCATGATATACTGTCCCCGTGACCATCGATGAGTTCCGGCAGGCGGACCTGCGCGTCGGGAAGATCGTGGCGGCCGAGCGCGTGGAAGGTTCTGAAAAGTTGATCAAATTGCAGGTTGACATCGGCGAGCCGCGGCAGCTTGTCGCGGGCATCGGGAAGGCGTATGAGCCGGAAGGCCTCATCGGGCGCGAGATCGTCGTCGTTGCGAACCTCGAACCGCGGAAACTGATGGGACACGAAAGCCAGGGGATGCTCCTCGCGGCGCACGGCGGCGACGGGATGCCGTTCCTCCTGATGCCGGACAAGGAACTTCCGCCCGGCGCGGCGGTTTCGTAATGCGCCCTATTCAAAAAAATGAAACGCACCATTTCCATCATTGTTTTCATCATTATTGCGGCAGGGGTCATCGGTCTCGCGATCTGGTATAATCAGAGGTCCGACGAAGCGGCGCGGCAAGCCGAGGTTGCGGCCGGCGCCGCAGCGGCGCAAGCGCGGTCGGCGATCATGCAGGATCTCAAGATCAAAGACGTGGTGGCGGGCACCGGCGCCGAAGCCCAGGGCGGCGACGTCGTTACGGTGAACTACGTGGGAACGCTCGATAACGGCACGATATTTGACAGCTCGTACGCGCGGCATGAGCCGTTCACGTTCACGCTCGGCGCCGGGCAGGTGATCAAGGGATGGGACCTCGGCGTCGTCGGCATGAAGGCGGGGGGCAAGCGGGAGCTCACCCTCCCGCCGGAGCTCGCGTACGGCGCGAACGGCGTCCCGCAAGCGAACATCCCGCCGAACGCAACGTTGCACTTCACGGTGGAACTTTTGTCGGTCCAAGCGCCGAGCTCCACGGCGAGCTCCACGGGACCGTAAAGGAGGTGCCTGTCAAGGCGTTTTGGTTTTAGAAATATTTTATCCCTCGTGTGGCATGCTTTTCGGGAAAGGGCCCGAAACACATGCGCATTTTGCTCTTGGAAGACGACCGGGACGTCGGGAACTTCATCGCAAGCGGGCTCCGCCGCGAGAAATTCGCGGTGGATTGGGTGGAGACCGGCGAGAAGGGGCTCATGCTCGCCAAGGTGAACGATTACGACCTCGGCATCTTTGACATCAAGCTCGCCGGCCGCGAGAACGGCATCCAGGTCTGCCGCGCCGTCCGCGCCTGCGGGAAAACGTTCCCTGTCCTCATGCTCTCCGTAGCGAACGACGTCCCGCGCAAGGTGGAGGCGCTCACGATGGGCGCCGACGACTATCTCGCGAAACCGTTCTCGTTCGTGGAGCTTATGGCGCGGGTCCGCGCGCTCCTCCGCCGCGAGAAACAAATCGTGGGGCCGAAGCTCGCGGTGGACAACCTCACCCTGGATACGCAGTCGCACGCCGCCGCGCGCGCCGGGAAGCCGATCGCGCTCAATCGGAAGGAGTTCATGCTGCTTGAGTACCTTATGCGCAATCCGGGCACGGTCCTCACGCGGACGATGATCCTGGAGCACGTCTGGGATATGAATGCCGACCCCTTCACGAACACGGTGGACGTCCACATGCGTTTCCTGCGGAAGAAGATCGACGAGCCGTTCAAGAAGAAGCTCTTGAAAACCGTGCATGGGTACGGCTATAAGATAGAGGCGTGAGCATGCTGGCTTGCCGCACTCGCTGCCTTTATAATAGTGGCAATGATCTCGAAAACGGATTTGCCGCGGCTCAAGCGGCGGGCGGCGAAGATCCTGCGCATTTTGAAGAAGCTTATCCCGGACGCAAAGATCGCGCTCCGCTACGGCAACAACTGGGAACTGCTCGTCGCGGTGGAGCTTTCGGCGCAGTGCACGGACAAGAAGGTGAACGAGGTGACGGCGCGGCTCTTCAAGAAATACCGGGCGCTTGACGACTATGTCCGCGCGAAGCCGCGCGCGTTCGAGCGCGACATCCGCGAGACGGGGTTCTTCCGGGCGAAAGCGCGGCATATTCTGGCGGCGGCGAAGATGGTGAAGCTGAGATTCCACGGCACGCTGCCCCGTACGATGGAGGAGATGACGACCATTCCCGGCGTGGGCCGGAAGTCCGCGAACGTCATCCTCGGCAACGGGTACGGCGTCGTCACGGGCATCGCGGTGGACACGCACGTGAAGCGGCTCGCGGGCGTCCTCGGCCTCTCGCGCGAGAAAACGCCGGAGAAGATAGAGCGCGACCTCATGGCCATCATCCCGCGCCGCGACTGGTTCCGCGCGACCTATCTCCTCATAGAGTACGGCCGGCGCTACTGTCCAGCGCGGCCGCACAAGCACGCCGCCTGCCCGCTTGCCAAAATGCT
>CAZDJP010000029.1:0-2363 GCA_964505865.1 uncultured Candidatus Saccharibacteria bacterium | reverse complement strand
CGAGTGAAATGAAAAATTACGCAAAGGTGGGGAACCGGCGCGGTCGACCCGCCTACCGGACGCAGGCTGCGTTCCGGTTGCGGAGGACCGTCGCCGTATCTAAGGCAAAGGCGGCCGCACGGCAGGATCTTATCCACAGGCGCCGGCGAAAGGATATGCTACACTCATTCTTGTAGTTAACATTACGTTAACGGAACAGAGGCCGTTTTCCGTGTGAGGCGGGAAGCGGCTTTTGCGTTTTCGGGACGGTTGGCATCCCGCCGATGCATGCCGGCGACCACGGCCACTCATTCGTTTGACGGTACCCGCGCCGGCGGATAAAGTATGGAGGTTCCTCTCTACGTACCCTCCGGGCGCGGCCCGCGAGGAATTGAACGCACATGGACCGCAATGGACCATTTCGAACTCGTTTCCAAAAATAAGCCCGCGGGGGATCAGCCGAAGGCGATCGAGGCGCTTGTCGGCGGTTTGGAACGCGGCATGCGCGACCAGACGCTCTTGGGCGTCACGGGCTCCGGCAAGACCTTTACGATGGCGAACGTTATCGCTGCGGGCAACCGGCCGGCGCTCGTTATCGCGCACAATAAAACTTTGGCCGCCCAGCTCGCGAACGAGTTCCGGGAGCTTTTTCCGCATAACTCGGTGAACTATTTCGTCTCCTATTACGACTATTACCAGCCGGAGGCGTACATCCCGTCGTCCGATACCTACATCGACAAGGAGGCGCTCATCAACGACGAGATCGACAAGCTGCGGCATGCGGCGACGACGGCGCTCCTCACGCGCCGCGACGTGATCGTCGTGGCGTCGGTCTCGTGCATCTACGGCTTGGGCGCGCCGGAGGTCTATGCGGCGAACATTTTCCGCTTCAAGGCGGGGGATCGGATAGAGCGGCGCGATTTCGCGCGGAAGCTGGTTGAACTGCAATTCTCGCGGACGACGGCTGACCTTAAGCGCGGGACATACCGCCTGCGCGGCGAGAACTGGGAGATCATGCCGGCCGATCGCGAGGTTATTTACAATTTCGTGGTGGCGTCCAAGCCCGGCGGCGGGCCCGGCGTTATCCGCGCGATCTACGAAGTGGACCCGGTGCGCGGGTTCCAGCCGGGCAAGACGCCGCAGGTGGCGGATGTCGTCTTCGCGCCGGCGAAGCATTTCATCACGGAAGCCCCCGAACGCGAGCGGGCGATCAAGGCGATCCAGGAAGAGCTCCGTGAGCGCCTCAAATATTTTGAGCGCGAGAAAAAATTCCTGGAGGCGGAGCGGCTGGAGCGGCGCACGAAGTTTGACATCGCGATGATGCGCGAGGTGGGCTACTGCCACGGCATCGAAAACTATTCGCGCCATCTCTCCGGACGCGGCGCGGGCGAGCCGCCGGACACGCTGCTGGATTATTTTCCGCATGCCGCCGACGGCAAGCCGGACTTCCTCACCGTCATAGACGAATCGCACATGACGGTGCCACAGCTCCAGGGCATGTACGAAGGCGACGCCTCGCGCAAGAAGACGCTCGTGGAGTACGGCTTCCGGCTTCCGTCCGCGGCGGACAACCGGCCGCTTCGATTTCACGAATTCGCGGAGCGCATCGGACAGACGATCTATATGTCGGCCACGCCCGGCCCCTATGAGCGCGAGCGGAGCTCGCCGCCGCATGGCCAGCTCGTTGAGCAGATCATCCGCCCGACGGGACTCGTGGACCCGAAGATCACGATCCGCCCCGCGCGCGGCCAGGTGGACGACCTCATCCCGCGCATCGAGGCGCGCGTGGCGAAGAAGGAGCGCGTGCTCGTGACGACGCTCACGAAACGCATGGCCGAGGACCTCTCGGCGTATTTGGAGGAGCGCAAAATGAAAGTGAACTATCTCCACAGCGACGTAAAGACCTTGGAGCGCATCAAGATCCTGACCGACCTCCGGCGCGGGAAGATAGAGGTGCTCGTGGGCGTGAACCTGCTGCGCGAGGGCCTGGACCTCCCCGAAGTGTCCTTGGTCGCCATCATGGACGCGGACAAGGAAGGGTTTCTCCGCAGCGAAGTATCGCTCATCCAGACCATCGGCCGCGCGTCGCGGAACGTTGAAGGGGAGGTGCTTATCTACGCCGACGAGATCACGGGCTCCATCAAGCGCGCGGCCGCCGAGACCGAGCGCCGCCGCAAGCTCCAGCTTGCGTACAACAAAGAGCACGGCATCACGCCGCGCACCGTCGTGCGCGCGATCACGGACATCCTGCCGAACGTGGATGAGATCCTCGCGCTTGAGACGAAGCCCGTGCCGCGCACGAAGACCGGCATGCAGAAGCTCATTGCGGCCAAGGAGCGCGAAATGAAAGAAGCCGCAAAGCGGCTGGACTTTGAGCTCGCCGC